>JAFSHJ010000223.1 GCA_017440425.1 Oscillospiraceae bacterium
TAGTATATCATAACGGCGATAGGTTGTAAATTAAATTTTGTGCAATGATATGTCAAAATGTTGAGAGAATGAAGGAAAAGCCTTGTGATTACAGGGGGGCAGAAGAATTTGAAATTATGGTGGGATGCTCCGCTTTTGTGTTAGGCAGAGGTTAAGTATGAATATTTTAATTTTTCTCCCATTATCCATCGATATATGTTATAATAGATATAGAACCAATACATGTAAAAGGAGCAGTATATGAAGAGTGAGGTTTTAAAAAGAGTTGCGGTTAATCTGTTGGATCAAAACAAAGATGAAGCAATAAAAATCATACAGAACGAATATCCTTTTACTCATTTAACACGTAAAAAAAGAACATATGACGATAAACAAAAAATAAAGCAATTTATCAAAGATGGATTTATTGACAGATACTCAGGGCAACGGTTGGTGAACCCAGGGTTGCTGAAAGTGGTTTCACACTATTTGCCTGAGAAATTTCCGTATCATCCTCATTGGAAAATGGATGAATGTCATAATGCATATTGGGAGCTGATTCCAACTGTTGACCACATTTATCCTATTGCATTAGGTGGTGAAGACAGCGAAGAAAATTATGCCACAACATCGATGCTGCACAACTCAATAAAAAACAACTGGACATTGGAACAGTTACAATGGACACTATATCCTGCCGGAAACTATGATGAGTGGGATGGATTAACTAATTTATTTATACTGTTAGTGGAACAAAACAAGGAATTATTAAAGGATGCATACATAAAAAGATGGTATGCAATCTCAAAAATCGCAAATAAATAAAATATAATTATTTTCTTAAACTGCAGGTAGAAACCAATAAAAAAGAAGCACGGTAATTCGTGCTTCTTTTTGTGTCATCATAAAGGATGAATATGGCAGTATGGGTTGGTTAAAACAAACTCAGCTGTTCGCTCTTATATGAGCGGGAGGGCTTGTTGATGATGACCTCACCATCTTCAACACCGCCGACGATCAGCTCGCTTTCGGGATCGTGAGCATTGTGCCGTGCAAGTGCGGAGCTGAAAAGACCGGTGGCATAGCAGTAAACGCAGCCGTTTATGCAGCTGTTGTAGGCGCCGATGTCAATGCTTTGGTAGCAGCCGCAGCCATCCCGCTGGTTTTTATCGGTAGGCACATCCATGGTGCAGCCGCAGATATCCTCAATGCGGGTGCGGGAGATGCAGGCGGAATGTTCAATGCCGTATTGAGAGAGATCGGCGGTTTCGCAGCAGGTCTCAATGCGAAGTCCGCGGTCTGCGGCGGTTTTGCCCATAAATTCTGCAAGCTCGGCGATCTCGCCGTCGGTCAGCGCTCTTATATCGGGACTTTTGATTTTGGGATAGAGATCCACAAAGCTTATCACAACCGTGTCGGTGTAGGGGGAGAGCTTGCCGCAAAGACGGGAAAACTGCTCGCGGTGATATTCGACGGAGATGTTGTCGTTGATGATGATGGGATCGTATCTCCAGACCACACGGCTGCGTCCCAAACGCTCCGAAAGCTGAATAAAGGTATCCTCTATCTGCTCTTTGGGGCGAAGATTGGGTTCAAGGTCTTTGCCGTAGGGCGTAACAGTGAACTGGAAATAATATTTATATCCCAACGAGTCCAGCTCGTCAAGATGCGGCAGCATATTTGCGGGATCCTTTGTCCAAAAGACGATGCAGTCCACCGTGTCCGGAGAGAGGGAGACACGGTAAAGCTGTGAGTGGTTTACGGGGTTGCGGGTCAAAACCTGACCTGCACGGATACGGTTCATAAACCATTCCGAATAATAGCAGGGGATATCTGTGCGCCTTGATGCTGAAATGATCATAACTACATCATTACTCCATTTAAAATAATAAAAACGTGGAAGAGCATTTCAAATGTGCCGCAAGCCGAAAAAAGGCAAAGGATGAGCGAAGAGGCTCGCTCATCCCGAAGTTTCAGGTTAGATTCTGTTGCCGGATTTCTCTTTGAGGATAACGTCGTGTGCGCCGCCCTCTACGATGCTGGTTGCGGAAACGAGGGTGAGCTTGGCGTCTCTCTGGAAATCGGGGATGTTGAGGGAGCCGCAGTTGCACATTGTGGAGCGAACCTTGCTGAGGGTAAGAGTTACGTTGTCCTTCAGGCTGCCTGCATAGGGAACATAGGAGTCAACGCCTTCCTCAAAGGAGAGGCCGGTCTTGCCGCCCAGGTCATAGCGCTGCCAGTTGCGTGCTCGGTTGGAGCCTTCACCCCAATATTCCTTAACATAGCTGCCGTTTACGTTCAGCTTGTTGGTGGGGGATTCATCGAAACGTGCAAAGTATCTGCCCAGCATTACGAAATCTGCGCCCATTGCAAGAGCAAGTGTGA
>JAFSHJ010000224.1 GCA_017440425.1 Oscillospiraceae bacterium
GCGTCAGATAATTGGCTCTGTCAAAGAGAACAAAGGACACCAAAATCAACGCTGCCGAGGACAGCCACAGCCATTTCTCCTGCTTTGTAAAATAACCCCGAAGCTTTTTCATCTTTACCTCCAAAAAAATAAGCATCCGCTGCACATCTTCAAAGACCTAACGATGTGCGAACGAATGCAAACGCATTTCACTACCCGGTGGCAGATATTCTGTTTGGAATAACGCATCCACATTATAGCACAGCCACCGAAGAAATGCAAGGATTTTATATATCAATAATTTGCGGGATATCAGCTTCTCTGTTTCGGTTTTCGTTCTTCCCAAAATCACATTTCACTTCCGCGGAGGAAGCCTGCATATTCATCAAATAATCAAAGAGAATTTTGTTGCCCTCTTTTTCAATTTTCAAAAGCTGCTTGTAATATCCGTCCGTTTTGTTTTTCACCACCGGCAGCAATGGGATCGCAGCGCCCCAATAAATCACCGCAGCGGCAACAAGTGCTACCCAAAATTCAATTTCACCAAACAGCGCTCTCAAAACAAAGAAAAATGCAGCGGTCAAAAGTCCCACAAAAAACAGCACCATGACCGCACCCTTCACTCCCGAAAATGGATTGCACGCAGATTCCAGATCATCTTCAACTCCAACCCATCTGATCCACTCGGAATAGGTTTTGTTTTTGTTTTTATCAAATGCCGAAGCTTTCTGATAGATGTTTTCCATAATTCCCTCCTGCAATTTTGTTTTTCTGCTTATTAAGGGGAGGGAAGTTTGCTTTCGGTTTTATGTTTTTGAAATTTTTATAACATTATTATATTTGTCAGGATCCCCGCCTTGCCCACTTCAACCACCGCATAGCTGGAGCCGCCGGTCTGGTTGCGGGATACGCTGCCGGGGCAGAGAATGTAAAGCCCGTCATCGTAATCCTCTTTGGGAATGTGGGTGTGACCGTGGATGACCAGCGACGCACCCCGTGCTCTTGCTGCGTTTTTCAGCTCTCTGTCAGAATATTTTACTCCGTAGGTGTGTCCGTGGGTGAAAAACACCTTTTTGTCTCCGTGGCAAAGCTCAGCCTCGGTGGGGTCCATTGAATAAAAATCGCAATTACCGGAGACGCTTCGCAGATCGATGTTCGGATAGAGCATACGCAGGTCTTCCACATCGCGTGCGCCGTCACCAAGGTGGAGGAAGATGCACTTTTCGTTGATGTGGCGCTGTATGATTTGGTTGGTACTCCTGAAATCGCCGTGGCTATCCGACATTATTATAAGTTTTATTGCACCCAACATAACTCAACGAATCCTTTCGCAAAAATGCAGATATTTTAAAATTCCGGGTCATAGTGCCGCCGCAAAACTAATATTATAGTATTACACGGCGGCTTTTCACACTTCGGGGCGCTGCAGCATATAATAGACCGCAGGCAGCTGCTCTGAATTTCTCAAGGGAGTGTGACAAAGCCATGAAAAACGAATTTACGCCCGAACAAAAACAAATGCTTGCAGCAGCGGCAGAAAAGCTGGGCATTCCGCAGGCAAAGCTGGAGGAGAGCATCCGAAACGGCAACGTGGGGGCACTTTTGCAGGGCAATGCACGCCTTGCGGCGCTGCTCTCCGACAAAAAAATGCTGGAACAGCTGATGAATTCTCCGCAGGCACGAGCTTTGATGACCGCTCTGTTCAAAAAGAACTGACTGCACGGGCCAAAACAGGAGGCACTTGATGGAGGATATTTCCAAAGCTATTGATGAGATACTCGGCTCCGACGAGGGGAGGAACAATCTCAAAAATATTGCCGCAATGTTCGGTCTTGAGCTGCCCGACGGACTCGCCGACAACTCCTCCGACGGTGCTTCCCGCACCGAGCCCTCCGCCGATATGCCCTTTGGCGGCATCGACATCGACACCATCTTCAAGATATCGCAGCTTATGCAAAAGCTGAACGGTGACGACGACAACACACGGCTGCTGAAGGCGCTGAGACCTCACCTTAAAAACGACAAAAAAATTGACGAAGCCATTAAACTGCTTCGGCTCATCTCGCTTTTACCGGAGCTGAAACAGCTCGGCTTGTTTGGAGGTTTGTTGTAATGCCCTGGCAGAAAAGCAGTTACTCCCCCGCAGAGCTCTCACGAATGCGGCAGGAGGCGGATATGCGTGCCGAAAAGATGTGGCGCAGCGCAGCCCCGGCTCCCGAAGCTGCCGATACCCCTGCGCAGGAGCAGCCTCAACCGCCATGCAATGAGAAAATCAGCACCGAACCGCCGCAGCCCGCTCGCCCCCGTCAGCAGAATCCTCCCGTGCTGTCCCTCGACAGCGACAAACTGCTGATACTTGCGCTGATTTTTTTGCTGATGAACGAAAAATGCGACAGCAAGCTGATACTTGCGCTGCTGTGGCTTATGCTTTAGTCCTTCTCCCGCTCCTCATAAAACTGGCTGTATATGCGCTTAACTTCATCGGAAGGACCGTTTTCACCCTCCATTATAATATCCGTTTCAATGCGAAGACCCGGGTTCCCTCCTCTGCGACCCTCCAGCAGAAAAAGCCATGGCTCTGTTGCAGCACGCTGACGCACAAACCGCAGCCGTTTCGGCTCAAGGCTGTTCTCCCGCATGGCGAACATGGCATCCACAAGGCGCTCCGGCCGCAGACAGATGCAAAACCTGCCGCTGAAGCGCAGTAATCTCTTTGCCGCAGCACAAACCGAAAAGATATCGCAGCTGCCCTCGTGTCTTGCAATAACGGCTGCATCGGCGCTGCTCTTTATGCCGGTGCCTTCCGGCTTATAGGGGGGATTGCAGGTGACCAGCTGGAATTTTCCCATTGGCAGTTGCTCCGACGTGAGCGCTGTCAGGTCCGCCTCAACGGGGAAAAAGCGGTCTTCTATGTTGTTTTTTGCTGCGGTTAGCCTCATAAGCTCCACGCCCTCATGCTGTATCTCCACGCCGTAGGTCTTTTGTGCGGCAACTCCTCTGCCGAACCACAGCATCGGTATTATTCCGCAGCCCGAGCCCATATCGCAGGCAAACTCCGGCTTTTTTGCGCCTTTGGGCAGCGCAAAATCCGAGAGCAGCACCGCATCTGTGCCGAATTTGTGGTTTTGCGATACATAGAGCGACACTCCGCCGCCCAGATATTCGGTTGACATCCTGACTGTATCCTGCATTTCCATTGTTTTTCCTCTTTATACAGATAAATCCATACACAAAAAGCCGCGAAACAATCGCGGCTTTTTGGTTTAAGAGATAACTCTTTTGATTATTCAGCGTTGGGAGCTCCTACGGGGCAAACGTCTGCACATGCGCCGCACTCAATGCAAGTATCAGCATCGATTGTGTATTTACCATCGCCTTCGGAGATAGCGCTTACGGGGCACTCAGCCTCACATGCACCACAGCTGATGCACTCATCATTAATGATATATGCCATTTTTGTTACACCTCCATGATATTGAATATATTTTATATTTTACCATATAATACGAAAAATTCAAGACCTAATTTAATAATTTTTATTCCAGACCCTTAAATGCCTCTGCATCCTCACGGGTAATGCTGACCTGAGCATCGCGGATGAGCTTGATCTTATCCTTGTGATACTGCCTTGAAGTTCCGTCTGCGCTCTTATCCAGATGAACGGAGAGCATTCTTGTGAGCAGGTTGAGCTCTGTCACCGTGCCTCTGCCATCGGGCGTCTGGACGTATGCGCCCACCTTGGGAGTATCTGCCAGCAGCTCTTCGTATGCCTCCTGCTCATATTTGAGACAGCACATAAGCCTGCCGCAGGTGCCGGATATTTTGGTGGGGTTGAGGGAGATGCCCTGCTCCTTTGCCATTTTGATGGATACCGGCTGGAATTCGCCGAGGAAGGTGGCACAGCAGAGAGGTCTTCCGCACACACCCAGTCCGCCCATCATTTTGGCTTCGTCACGCACACCGATCTGTCTGAGCTCGATCCTTGTTCTGAACACCGATGCCAGATCTTTTACCAGCTCACGGAAGTCAACTCTGCCCTCTGCGGTGAAATAGAACAGAATTTTGTTGCCGTCAAAGGTGTATTCCACATCCACCAGCTTCATTCCCAGCTTGTGGTTAGCTATCTTCTGCAGGCAGATATCAAAGGCGGATCTTTCCTTCTCTTTGTTCTGCTTTATCCTCTCCATATCCTCTTCCGTTGCAACACGGATGAGCTTTTTGAGGGGTTTGACGATGTTTTCATCATCCACGGTGCGGTTTGCCATTGCAACCACGCCGCATTCGATGCCTCGCACCGTCTCAACGATGACGTTCTGACCCAGCGTGATCTGTGCTCCGTCCGGATCAAAATAGTATATCTTTCCGACGTCCTTAAAGCGGACACCAATTACTTCTGCCATAAAAGTTTACCATCCTAAACTATGCTTCTATTTAAAGTTTCTGCCTCAGCAGCTTCGCAGCTTTGCCGCAAAAGCAGAAATAACAAGCGGAAAATAGAGGTTTCGCTCCATATCCCTGCGGGCTCTGTCGATAGTTTCCGCCATTGCGATGTGGCGTTTATCCACAGCAGCGTTTTCTCCCGTGCAGCGGCATTTCAGCCGCAGCAGCTCCAGCATTCCCGCAAAGCCCTCCTTGTCTTTTTCAAAACGGGAGAGCAGCGACAGCAACTCCCAGCCGGTGGTGCTGCCAGCAGCGGCATATACAGCCTCCGCCGTCTCCATAAGCTCTGCGCTGTGTCTGTCGTTTTGCGGATCCAGCGCCTCGATGCATCTTCCCACGTTCCCCTCAAACATACGGCTCAAGTTTATCAGGGTGGCGTCATCCTTATCCGCAAACCTTGCTTTGAGTATATCAAGGCATTCTTCCTGCGAAAATCCGCCTATCTTCACCGGCACAGCTCTGGATATTATTGTCTCCAGCATTCTGCTCATGTTATCGCAGGTGATGATGAAGCGCACATATCCGGGGGGCTCTTCCAAAATTTTGAGCAGCGCATTCTGTGCCTGAACGTTCATATTCTGCCCGTCACAGATGATAAACAAGCGCGCATCTGCCTCGTTTGGGCGAATTCCCGCATCCGTTCTGATTTTGCGTATCTCATCCACGGTTATCATCTTTTCGCCGTTATCGATGACGGTGATATCCGGATGGGTGCCTGCCATTACCTTTGCGCAGGCGGTACAGCTTCCGCAGCAAGCGTGGGTCACGGGATCTGTGTGAGGGCAAAACATAGCGGCTGCCATTTTGCGGGCAAGTGTTCTTTTGCCGCAGCCGCGCTCTCCCTCTATGATGATAGCATGATTTTTCCTCTGCGCTGCAAGCGATAACGCAAGCTCACGACCGCTTAAGCTTTTCAATCCCGCTATCCCGCCTTTACTCCGTAATACAAAGATGTGGGCGGGGAACACC
>JAFSHJ010000019.1 GCA_017440425.1 Oscillospiraceae bacterium
ACGAGTGAGGAACATCTTCATCTGTTCGGGAGTGGTGTTCTGCGCCTCATCCAGAATGATAAAGCTGTCGTCCAGCGTGCGTCCGCGCATATATGCAAGCGGTGCAACTTCAATGTTCCCTCGCTCAAGAAAACGCTGATAATTTTCTGCACCCAGCATATCAAACAGCGCATCGTAAAGCGGGCGGAGATAGGGATCTACCTTATTCTGAAGATCTCCGGGGAGAAAACCCAGCTTTTCGCCTGCTTCCACAGCAGGGCGGGTGAGTATTATCTTGTTGATTTCGTGGGCACGGAAGGCTTTTACAGCCATTGCCACAGCAAGATAGGTTTTACCTGTGCCTGCGGGACCGATTCCGAAAACGATGGTGTTGTTTTTAATGGATTCGATATACTGTTTTTGTCCGAGGGTCTTGGGTTTAACGGGGCGGCCCTTGGAGGTTATGCAGATGCAATCTCCGGAGAGGGAAGATATCTTATCTGCATTGCCTTCCGCAACCATATCTATAACATAACGTATGCTTTGCTCATTAATGGTCTCGCCGTGGTCGAGCATTGTCAAAAGTCCCTGCAAAGCGCTTGTTGCATGCATTACATCTTCGGCGTCGCCGCTGATCTTTAGCTGTGTTCCGCGGGTGACGATGGAAACATTGTATGCAGTTTCTATTATGCGGATGTTTTCGTCAATGCTGCCGAAAAGCGCAAGAGCGTGCTCCATACGCTCGATATCAACTATCTGCTCGATCAATAGACAATCACCTTTTTTCGCCATTATTATAGGTTGGTTGAACAAAAAAACAGTACAACCTAAACAAAAAATATTTTACCACAAAACAACAAAATTTTCAATGCTTTTACAATAAAAAAGTGAAAGATATATAATTATTCACAGGGAAAAATGTTGGTATCATTGCTGAATATTTTCTTGTTTTGTATCGGATATGCTGAAGCCCTGTTCTTGGGCAATATCCATTATGCAGGTGTATTCTGCTTTAAGACGGAAAACACCGTTTTTAACAAATCCGGTTATTTTGGAATCCAAAATCTGCGCATCTCCAAGTTCCGCACTTTTGCGGAGCTCAAGCTCATCAAGTGCAAGAGCTTTTGCCTGCGCTTCGCTATATTCAACGGGGATATTTTCATAGACCATATAGTCGTAAACAACACGCTTAAGAGGGAGATCGAACCAGAGAAACTTCACCGACTCTTTGCTGCGGAATTCATAGGCCGTGCCCTCATACGGTTTGGCAAAACGTGGAAATTCGGTGTCAAACAGCTCCACGGTGGTTTGGATAATGTGTTCTCCGGTGGCTTTTTCTACCGTCTGCTTCAGCGGTATATCTATCATTATTGCATATTCCGTCTCTGCATATACTTTGGCACGGGCGTGCTTCCAATCCCATCTTCCGTCGGTATATCCCAGTATGCCGCTTACTATCAGGTCTCCGGCTTTTACAATGCTTCCCTCGGTAACCAGCTCGTTGCCCACGGAGCAGACTATACGGCGGATGACACCGTCTCTTGCAGCCACAATGTTGTAGGGCAGATCGTTTTCGGGGTAC
>JAFSHJ010000225.1 GCA_017440425.1 Oscillospiraceae bacterium
GGTGCAAACAGTCCCCGCATACATTTCACCAAAAGCTCCATAGAAAACCCAAAGGTACCGCCCATGCTCTGCATGCTTCTGCGTAAGCGCATCGGCTCTGCAAAGCTTGTGGGAATCCGTCAGCTGGGTCTTGACCGAGCAGTTTTCTTTGATTTTGATGCCACCGACGAGCTGGGCGACCCCTCTCCCGTCACCATTGCGGTGGAGCTGATGGGACGCCACACCAACATTATCGCCATCGGCAAGGACAACACCGTCATCGATGCTGTGCGCAGAATAACCGGCGAAACATCCTCCGTAAGGCAGATACTGCCAGGAATAAGATACGAGCTGCCGCCTTCTCAGGATAAGCTTGACCCACGCACGATATCGGGAGCGGAACTTACTGAAAAAGTTCTCTCCCAAAACCCCGATTCCCAGCTGCACAAACAGATAATCTCTGCCGTGGAGGGACTTTCCCCTCTGCTTTGCCGTGAGATAGCCTTTGCCGCAGGAGGTGCTGCGGACTGCACCGTTTACGACATTGACTCCGAAGGCCGCGCCCGTCTTGCCGAGCAGTTTGACAAAATAAGCGCACTGCTCAACGCAGGTGCACTTCCCTGCTACATGACCCTCAACGAGGACGGCAGACCTCTGGACTACTCCTTCATTCCCATCCGTCAGTATGGCGAGCTCGTCTCCATCCGCGAATATCCCTCCTGCTCCGCACTTTTTGACGATTTCTACCGTGAGCGCGGCGCCTCCGACCGAATGAAACAGCGCTCCCACGAGCTGCTGCGCCACGTCACCAACATTTCGGAGCGAATTGCCCGCAAGCTGGGCAACCAGCGCCTTGAACTGGAGCAAAGCCGTGACCGTGACGAACTCCGAATCTGCGGAGACATTCTCAACGCCAATCTCTACCGCCTTGAAAAGGGTATGATAAACTGCGAACTTGAGAATTTTTACGAGGACGGCTGTCCCGTTAAAAAGATAAAGCTGGACCCTGCGCTGACACCCGTTCAGAATGCGCAGAAATATTATTCCGAATACCGCAAGGCCTGCACAGCCGAGAAAAAGCTCTCCGAGCTCATTGCCGTAGGTGAGGCGGATGCGGCATACATCGACTCCGTGCTGGGTCTCATCACCCGTGCCCGCACCGAGACAGAGCTCAACTCCATCCGTGACGAGCTGATGCAGCAGGGCTTTGTTAAAGCAAGAGGCGCACAGCGCAGCAAAAACGGCAAGGACAAAAAGCCTGACAAGCTGCCCCCTCTGCGCTACCGCTCCTCCGACGGATTCGAGATTCTTTCCGGCAGAAACAACCTGCAGAACGACCAGCTCACCCTGAAACAGAGCCGCCCGTGGGATATCTGGTTCCACACCCAGAAGATAGCAGGTTCTCACACCATCGTCATCACCAATGGCGAGCAGGTGCCCAACCGCACTCTGGAGGAGGCTGCGATTATTGCCGCCTACAACTCCAACGCCCGTGAATCCACCAAGGTGCCCGTTGACTACACCATTGTCAAAAACGTTAAGAAGCCCAACGGCGCCAAACCCGGCATGGTCATCTACGAGACCTACCAGACCGCCATCGTCACCCCCGACGGTGCGTTGGTTGAGGGTTTGATGGTGTAAACACTCGAAAGGATTCGGTACATGGAACACAAGCAAGTACAGCAAATTGCGAAAGACACCCTTGAATATGCCAAACAAAACATTAGATCCGGAATGAATCTTCGCGATATCCGCCGAATGTGCGAAGAAAAAATGCTTGCACTTGGTGCAGATTCGTTTTGGTATTGGGATGTTGGTGCTTTTGTTTTTGCCGGCAATGAGACCGCACTCTCTGTTTCCGGCAAAGAATACACTACCTCCGATCGGCTCATAGCTTCCAACGATATTATCACGATAGATCTCAGCCCTCAAATCAGTAAAATCTGGGGTGATTATGCACGTACCATCGTTTTGCAAGACGGCACAGCAGCTGAACTTGACGAAATTGAAAACCAAGAGTGGAAATGCGGTCTGCTTATGGAAGATTTTCTGCACAATGAGCTGCTGCAATTTGCCACCCCTGACACTACATTTGAAGCCCTCTACCATCACATGAACCGTCTGATTGAATCCCACGGCTTTGTCAATCTTGATTTCTGCGGAAATCTCGGACACTCCATTGTAGCGAAAAAAAACGACAGAGTGTATATTGAAAAAGGAAACCAACTTACACTTGGTGACGTGTCTTTTTTCACATTTGAACCTCACATTGCTGTACCGAACTCCTCATTCGGATATAAAAAGGAAAACATCTATTTCTTTGAAAACGGTGTTTTACAGGAGCTGTAATGTTGCGCCATCGTCACCCCTGACGGTGCGCTGGTGGAGAGTTTGATGATATAAAAAATTATCGCCCTCGGAAATTTCCGAAGGCGATTTTTGTTTTATTTCTTCACAGCAGCATATACCACACGCTGAGAATCTGCTTTTGGAGGATCGAAGGAATCCTCGTGGAAGCAATGTATCTCTCCAAAGCCACATTCTGTCAGCGTTTCGCGCCAAAATTCATCGCTGTAGGCACGCTCCGCAATGCTCTCGCTGCTGCGGTAATAGACACCGTCTGCGTTTTCAAAAATATCCAGCTCCATTGTAACGGTATCGGTGGTTTCGTCCAGGCTGTTCTGCCACACGCAATAGACCTCGTCGTAATCATAGACAAAGACGTTGTTGCCAAGCACCTCGCGGTGCTTATACTGTGTGTTTACGTCAAAAACAAACACGCCGCCCGGCTCGGTGAAAAGTGCAACACGCTCAATTGTCTTTTTCACAAGCTTCTCATCGGTGATGTGGTTGAGGCTGTCCAGTGCGCAGACA
>JAFSHJ010000020.1 GCA_017440425.1 Oscillospiraceae bacterium
CCCGGAGACCTTAGCCTGGTGCTGCCAAAACGAATTTTGGACGGCATCATCGAGATGATCCAGGCTTTGGATAAGGTTGCCCCCGGAACTGCCAACGACGATACACTCCTCTACGGTGTGGAGGTCAAATTCTACAACATGGAGGTTGCTGTTGACAGCAATCTGGAATCCTGCCTGAAAGGTCTGTATGTGATCGGTGACGGCAGCGGAATCACACACTCTCTGTCTCATGCCTCCGCAAGCGGCGTGCACGTTGCCCGCCACATTGCCGCTCTTTGATAAAAAAACAAACAACAAAAGCCGCTTTTATCCAAAATAAAGGCGGCTTTAATTTTTGTTTTCCCAAAAAATTTGCAGATTAAAACAAGCTTATCCGTTAAAAATAATAATGAATATTTTAACGGAGGTAACCCCAATGTCTCAAACCATAATTGCCAAGTTCAGCGACATTGATTCTGCCGAGAGAGCAGCAACGGCGCTCAAACATTCCGCACTTGCCCCGCACATTAAAAAGATGTATCTCACCGCAAGACGCCCTGATATACACTCCCACCGTGCAACGCTTCTTCCCTTTACCTCAAACGAGACCTCACCATTTCACAACGGAACATACAACAGCTATCAAAACACCGCCGATAATCCATTCGGTTACACCGGCGGAGTCTTTATTTTTCCAAATGAAGCCATAAATTCCACCCTTCACCGCACCAAAGAGAGTTATCTTCGCCTGATTTGCACAAACGAGAGCGCAAACGCACTTCATGGCAAACTTATTTCTCTCGGCGCATATGAAATTACCCAAAGCTGATTCTAACCCATCTTCCCCGTGAATATTATTAAAGTGTCATTCTCCGTCCCATCCATCGGAGAGCTTTAACCAAGCACCACTTATAAAACGGGAGGATATCTATGTATAACACCGGCAGTTTTTGCCCCGAGGGCACTTTGATCGATACGTTGGAAAACAAACACTTTCTTAACAGCAAGCAAAATCTCACCGAGGCCTTTCTGCAAGGACGCATTCTTGAGGCACGCGCCGTGGTCTGCACTGCCGCCCACGACCTTGTTGTCGATCTTGGCTGCATGAGAGGTATAATTCCGAGAAACGAGGGTGCTGTCGGCATTGCTGACGGAAGCATCCGTGATATTGCGTTGATCTCCAGAGTAAATAAGCCCGTTTGCTTTAGAATAATCTCTTTTGACAAAGACAGCCACGGCGAGACCATTGCAATATTATCCCGCCGTGCCGTTCAGGAGGACTGCATTCAAAACTATATAAGCTGCCTCGCTCCCGGGGACGTCATTCCGGCGCAGGTCACTCATCTTGAGCAATTTGGCTGCTTTGCAGATATTGGCTGCGGCATTATCTCTCTCATCCCCATAGACCTCATCAGTATATCCCGTATATCTCACCCTGCTGACCGTTTTACCGTTGGTCAAAACATCTATGTCGCCGTAAAGTCCACTGAAAACGGCAGAATAACTCTCACCCACAAAGAGCTGCTGGGAACCTGGGAAGAAAACGTGAGAGACTTTGTGTTTGGCGAAACCGTTGCCGGAATAATACGCTCGGTGGAAAACTACGGTGTATTCGTGGAGCTTACCCCAAACCTTGCAGGTCTTGCAGAGCTCAGAACAGCCGTTAAACCGGGACAGCATGCAGCTGTATACATAAAAAGTATTATCCCCGAAAAAATGAAAATAAAACTCATAATCGTTGACTGTTTCGATGCGGATTACCGCCCGAAACCTCCCGTATACCGCATTACCTCAGGAAACATTTCACATTGGAAATATTCTCCGGATTGCTGCCCGAAAGTGGTCGAAACTGTGTTCTAATTCTGTTTTTTTACAGTTTTGGAGCAATTATGTTAAAATTACATTAAATTAACCCGATATATCATATTAATTTCTACCTCAAATTTTCAAACTTTCCCAAAAGGTATTTGACTTTCTTTCAAAAATATACTATTATATTATAGGTGATTAATATTATATTATTGAAAGGAATGGTAATCTTATGAAACTTTTCATCGATACCGCTAATATCGCTGAGATCAAAGACGCTTACGAAATGGGCGTTATCAGCGGCGTTACCACCAACCCCTCC
>JAFSHJ010000226.1 GCA_017440425.1 Oscillospiraceae bacterium
CGTCAGCTTCTGTTACTTCAACTTCTGCAAATGCTTCGCCGTCTGCGAGGAGGTTGATGATGATGCTTTCGGGACGCTTGCCGTCGCGGTCATTGTCGTCATTCCAAGTTTTGCGGCCTTCAACATTAATGGTCTCGGGCTCTTTGATCTCTGTGTTGTTGTCGTTTTCCAAAACCATAGTGCTCTCAGTTTCGCTGAGGGTGTTTGTGATGGAGGCTACACTTATTCTTGCAAAGCTGATCTCGCCTGCATACAGCCAGCTCCACTGGCTCTTTTTGCTGAATGTGATGGTATCGTTCTCTGTGTCTATTGTAATGCCGTTACCGATATCGCCGGTGTAGAATTCGATGGAAGCATTTTGGTTTATGTTGCCTTTTTCTCTGATCTCGGGGAGAGCCTGTGCCTGCTCCTCTGCAGAGAGGGCCTTTTCTGTCCAAACTGTCCAATCGTTACCTTTTTTAATAACGATCATTACGGTGCTGACGCTTATTGTGAGTTCGCTGTTGGGTGTATATTTGCCGAAGGATTCGATCGTGATCGCCTTTGTTACAACGGGGTTTACCAGAGCTGTCTGCTCGTAGTTTTCAACCGGCTGCTCTTTAATGGAATAATCGATGGGGTCGCCGTTTTCATCCAGATAGGAATCCACGTTGAAGGAGAATTTCCAACCACTGTTTGCGCTTGCGGTGGTGCTTGCAACCTTGTGGTTATCCTTGTAGAGGTCTACTGTGATGCTTTCGGGACGAAGGCCTTTTTCATCGTTATTGTCTTCCCAAATTTTTACGCCTTCAATTGTACATTCGCTCTGTGTTGTATCTGCCAAAGAAACAACTGCTGCCATATTTGTTACGCAAAGGATAATCGCAATAATGAGTGCCAGTGTAGATTTAAGTGTGCGCTTCATAATATGTATCTCCTTGCAATTTGTACTTTTTACATTTTCTCTTGCCTTATGAGCTTATTGTACAATACTCAAGTCACATAAACAGTTATATTTTCAGTTATTTTTTTTTTGAAAAAATATGTAATTTTATTCAAGTTTTTCTTTTTCCAATGCGCTGTTCATCAGCAGCAACATCTCCAGCACGCTTCTGAAGCTTTCTTCGCATCTGCCCTCGCACCAGGTCATCACGCCCTGCCAGCCTGCGTTCTGCCGGAAGAGTATCTTCACGGCAAAGGTTGCCAGCTTGCCGTCCCACACCGTTTCATCCGTCTTTTCTGTTTTGGCCGAGGGAGGAACAACCGCAAAGCTGCGTTTTGCTGAATATGACTGCGGAATCTCCGCCTCTTCCAAAACGGATTCTATTGCCAGAAGCATTTCCATTGTGCTTCTGAATGCTATTTTTCGCTGCAAAAATGAGTTGTACACACTTCCTACAGCACATTTATTTTCATAGCTGTCGATGCAAACCATTGTTGTCTGAAACAAATCACTATGAATGGACATTTTCATAAGATTTCTCCTTTAACAATTTTTAACCCTATGCTAATAGCATAGACTATTGCGGTCACAAATTCGGTTATATTTCGATATGTTTGTAAAAAAAATCACCACCAACCTTTTTTTGAAAAGTCAGTGGTGCAATTTTACATCATATTGTATACCGTAAGCTCAAACGGTTTTTCCGCACAGACACATAGGGTATCCTGCGGGGTGAGCTGTCTTTTCTCGAACAGCACTCCCAATGCGCTCCAGCGGGTCACTTCACCATCACGGAGAAAAACCTCCGTATTATCAGGCAGCGGACATATCTGCGAAAAGCTGTTGTCTATGCCCTGCCCCGTAAGCTTGACGTAGCTCTCTTTTGCTGTCCAAAGAGCAAAAAAGCGGGACACGGCATCCTCTTGCAGCAGGGGCAGCTCTCTGGGATGGAAAAAACGTTTGGCAATGTTGACGAGCCGCTCTGTTTTTTCTGCCTCGCTCTCTCTTCGGTGGGTGCTGTGAGTCTGAACATCCACGCCCACGGGACAGCTGCCCAGCGCACAGACGAAATAGTCTCCGCTGTGGCTGACAGAGACGAACAGACCTTCCGGATCGGTGAAATAAGGCTTGCCCAGCTCTGTTCTTGCCACCGTCACCGTTTTGCTGCCGCCGTTTTGCTCCGAAAGATATTTTTCTGCCAAAAGCAGGATTTTTTCATCCGTGCTTGCACCCTCTCCGGAGGACATAACGTAGACGCTTATCTGCTCTTTTGCAGCGCTCATACCTCTGTTATTCCCTTGCTGATCATATATTCGATTGCATCCTTCACCTGATGCAGACCCCATACGTCGCGGTTGGGTATCTCCACATCAAAATGGTCCTCGAATGCGCAAACTATGTTCATGATATCGAAGGATGTGAGACCCAGATCTTTTACAAAATCCGTTTCATAATCAAGGCCTGATTTGCCCGTTACATTGAACACGATTTGCTGAATGAATTGAAACAGTTTTTCTTCCATATTGCCCTCTTTTCCTTATACCAAGTGGCGTTTGATTTTTTGGAGAGCTGTTTTGCTGAACTCACTCTCTCTGATGTTTACCATCTGTATCTGCTGATAAAGCGGCAGCTCGCTGTTTATTGTGTTAATTTCGTTCTGCAGTGCGTCCAGAATTTCGTAGCGGGACATACCTTCTGTTTTTTCTGCATTTGGGAAGACGGAAATTGCCACCTGAACGTCATCGGAAGAATTTCCGCTGACAGCACCGTAGACAACCACGTCTTTTATCATCGGTATTTTACCCAGTTTTTCTTCCAGCTTTTCCGGGGACATCTTTTTGCCGTTTTTGAACACGATCAGGTTCTTTTTCCTTCCGGTTATATAAAGGAAGCCGTCTTTATCCTGATAGCCGAGATCTCCTGTTGCAAACCAACCGTCCACAAAAGCTTCTTCCGTAAGCTCATCGAGCTTGTAGTAACCCTGCATTACGTTTGCGCCGCGGACCAATATCTCTTCATCGCGGAAAGATATCTCACAGTTTGGCATAACCAAACCAACAGAAGAGAATCGGTTTGCTTTGTTGCAGTTAACGCTTACCAGCGGGGAACACTCTGTAATGCCGTAACCCTGAAGCACCAATATACCCAGACAGGTGAGGTCTTCCATAATCTCTTTGCTCAAGTGAGCGGCACCGCAAATGATGAGACGCACCGAACCGAAACACTTTTCGCGTATCTCATCTGTTTTTTTGCCCATATTGGTCATGCCGAGTGATATTTTTATCTTGTTCAGTTTGAGCAGCTTTCTCAAACCGGAATCCATTTTATTTTCTGCAGCGGCCGCCCACATTTTTTTGTGGATGGTCTCCAGCATAAGTGGAACCGTGAAAAGGCTGTGCGCAGAAGCAGCCTGCATATCACGCATAACGGTTTTGAGGTTTCCGTTGATATAGACGTGACATTTTTCCAAAAGAGCACCTATAACAGAACAGGTCATACCGTAGGTGTGATAAAACGGCAGAGAGGAAAATGTCACTCTGCCAAGAGCTACTCTTGCTGCCGCATCGGCGGCATTGGTGAGAATTGCGCGGTGAGAAAGCATTACCGGCTTTGAATAGCTTGTTGTTCCCGATGTGAAAACGATGGTTGCAGTATCATCCGGACCCGACTTGCTTTCGCAGTTCATTCCGCTGCGGATAAGCTCTGCACCTTCTTCCAAAAGCTCTGCTACTGTTGGCACTATGCCTTTGCCGCTGAACCTAAACACGTCCATGCCCTTATCTGCAAAAGGAAGACAGATGGAATCCAGAGACGGAGTAAAAAACAGGCAGTCAACATCCGTCATTTCCAACATCTGTATAATTGTTTCGTTGGATTGCTCGACATCCACGCAGACAGCGACCGCCCCGCTGCAGGTGGCGGCAAAATATACCAACAGCCACTCGTAGCTGTTTTCGCCAAGGATCGCGATATGTTTGCCCTGCAGTTCTTTTTTCATCATAACTGCTTTAAGACTGCGTACATCTTCTCTGAGTTTTCCGTAGGAAACGCCCTTCTCCTCGCCTTTTCTGGTAAACCAGGATATTGCGGGCTCATTCTCGATCCCATTCGGGATATTTTCGATCATATCGTTGACAGTATCAAAATAGTCTACGGGGTTTGCACAAATCTTTTTCATTTGCTTTCCTCCGTTCCTTCTGCCTGTGAACAATATGCTTTGTGGAATTCCTCTTTGCCTGCACGTTCTATCATAGCAAGCAAAACATCGGCAACTGCGGGATCGAACTGAGTTCCTTTGCCTTTTTCAATTTCTTCAACTGTTTTTTCTATGCTGAGACCTTTGCGATATGTACGGTTTGATACCATTGCATCAAATGCATCTGCCACGGCAATTACTCTTGCACCGATGCATATCTCATCTCCCATAAGTCCGTCGGGATAACCTCTGCCGTTGAGCTTCTCATGGTGTCCGCGGACAATGGGCAGCAGTTCACGGAAGGGGGAATATGTACTGAGTATCTTTTCGCCCTCTGCGGGATGCTTTTGGATCTGACGGAATTCCTCATCTGTCAGAGGACCTTCCTTGAGCAGGATGGAATCCGGAACGCCCACCTTGCCGATATCGTGGAACAGACCTGCCGTTTTGATGTTGGTGACATCCTTTTCGGAAAGTCCCATTTCCTTTGCAATCTCCTCTGCAATTTTGGATACTCGCTCGGAATGACCGCGGGTCTCGCTGTCTCTTGTTTCAACCACATAGCGCAGGATCTCGATGGTCTGCATATATGCGCGGGACATATCCTCCTGATAGGAGCGGATGGTGCGCAGCTGTTTGATGGATTTTACGCAGGATTCCACCAGAAGCTCCAACTGATCGAAGCGGTCGTCCTTTTCATAGTATCCCTGAATATCCAGATGTCGGATGGTTTTGACCGGAGGTGCCATGCTCTTGTGACCTGTGAGAAGAATGATGAAAATATCCGTGTTGAATTTGCGGATCTCTTCAACAACCTGATCGCCGCAGATTGGAGACATCAGAAAGTCCAGAAGGAGGATATCGTATTTTCCGTTGCGAACACGCTCAATGGCTGCAACGGGGTTGTTTTCGATATCAACATCATATCCGGATCTTCCGAAATAAGCTTTTATGGTTGTAGTAATGATAGGATCGTCGTCCACCGTCAAAATGGAGATCTGTGCAGACGACGTTAACTGACTTTTTCTCATATTACTTTTCCCCTTCAACTATCAGTTCTTTGCGGACGTGGACGATTTCACGCGGGATGGAAATTCCAAAAATACTTCCTCCATCCGCCCTGTTTTCGCCCCACATCTGACCGTTGAACTTTCCGCGAATAACAATATTGGAAAAATACAAGCCAAGTCCTGTTCCTTGAGTGCCTTTGCTTGTTACCATCATTTTGAAAAGCTTGGGCAAAACTCTTTCGTTGATGCCCGTGCCGCGGTCCTTGACCAAAATGTTGAGTTTCTGCTCATCCAAAAATACGCTTATCTCAATTTCTCCGCCTCCCTTTTCCTTTTGGGCATAAATGGCGTTGCTGAGCAGGTTTCCGACAACCTGAACCAGATTGTTAATGTCTCCTTCCAGCGATATCTCTTCTGTCTTGTCATAGTCTATTTTAAGATTGCAGCGGCTGTTGAGAAGTTCGTGACGCATGAGCAAAACGCTTCGTTTAAGCATTTCGTCTATTGTGAACGTCACCTTTTCATCTGTTACAATGTTGGTCGCCTGACCCTTTATGGCTGTGATGATATCCGACATATACGAAGAAGATTCTCTGATTTTTCCAAACCAGCCGCGCATCTCCTGATATATCTCACGGAAATCGTCCTCGGTGACGTCTGCGTCTCCAATGCTTTCTTCACACTCATCCACCAGCGCCTCTGCCGCAGAAACACAGCCCGAAATGCTCATAATGGGAGTTTTAAGGTTGTGTGCAAGTCCGCCTATCATCTGGCCCAGGAAGACGAATCTCTCCTGCTCCATCATGCGCTCCTGGCTGAGCTGAAGCTTTTTCATGCTGTCACGCAGCTGGGTGATATCTTTAAACAGTGCAACGAATCCGGATATCTGTCCGTTTATCTGCAGCGGAGATACATCCACAACAAAACATTTTTTGATGAGCTCGCCGTCCATATCTAACGTTATAGCCTGCTCGTAGGAGACGTGTCCGTCGCCCTGACGGCTGGATTCCAATGCTGCAACAAGGTTATAGAAGGGGTTTTTCTGCAGCTTGTCCTCATACTGAACGCATTCCAGAATGTTTCTGTTTTCCTGAATGCCGTATATCTTTCCGAACATTTCGCCGAAGCTTCGGTTATATTTGACGATAACGCCCGAATCGCTCAACACCAAATAGCTATCTGAAATTGCGTTCAGAATGTGTTCGGTGGCGATGGGGGTAATGTCCAGCATATGCAGCTGGAATATGGCTATTCCGTTGAACACGAGTGTCACCATAAAGCTGAGGGGTGTGGTTGCAATGGAGACTGCCTCGTCATTGCCGAAGGTGGAATAAACGCTGACTATCAGCGGGACCACCGCACTGATGATAAACATTGCCGCCTGACGCCAATAGAGGGGATTTTTGTTTTTTACGCCGAAGCGGATCATATAGATTATGGGCACCAGCAAAAACAGATAGTTGCCGAGTCCAGTTACCAAAACGTAGGGACCGAATTCTATCTCGCTGCGTATTACCGAGAAATTTCTGTAATAGAGGTGGTGCAGCGGGTTTGTCCAGACCACGAGGATGGACACCACCGGCAGGATAAACACGGCTTTGAGCCATTTGCTCAGCTTTTCCTCTCCCGTTACAAAGGTGACCGCCATGCAGGCAAAAAGAGGAGAGCAGAATGCTCCGCCCGGCTGCACCGCACAGTCAAGGAGATATATCAGATATCTGTTATCTGTGGGAACAAAGCGCATTATTATGATGGGGATTATCCATGCTATGTAGGATATTCCCACCCCCACAAACAGCTTGTGGAGCAGCATTCGCTTTTTGGTGACCCTGCGGCTCCAAATGAAAAACACGATAAGGCTCAGAATGGCAACGATGAAAATGATAAGTGCCAAGTCGGATATCATATATTGCGCTCCTTTCCGAATTCCTTAAGTACGGTTTCGATCGAGAACTTCGGCAGCTCAAAGCCCAGCTGTCTGAGTGCTTCCACCGTCTTTTTGCCGGATGCCATAATTTTGGGTTTGCTTGTTTTGAATGACAGCCACTGGTTCATAACTACTGCCAGCTCTTCGCTGCTGCCCTCCTCAAGCTTTTCTTTGAGGAGAGAGGAGAATTCCTCTCCGCTGACTATCTGCACGTCGTGATCCAATGCAAACATCACTCTGTAAAGGGTGGGAGGTGCATCACATATTATATGGTATACCATATCCTCGCCATCCTTGAGGGTGACTATCTCCTTTGTGCAGAGATCAATGGGTGTGAGATCTATGGGAGTTGTTGCGGCTTCTGCCGGTACTGCGCCCAGCTGCAGAAGTCCGTTGACCAGGAGATAGAAGGTGTTGCCCTTGTTCTCCAGCTGATATTTTCCGTCGGTCATTCTGCCGACAAGGCGTCCCAAGCGGAATATCTTGACCTTCAGTCCCTCTTTTGCGGCTTCGCGCACCCGCTCTTCACCAAGATATTTGCTCTTTACATATATATTGTCTTCCCAGTTCTGTCCGATATCGAAATCGTCCTCGGTGAAGACAGCTTCGCCTTCGCTGTTCTTCTTCAATCTGTCACCGCTCAGGCTGCAGGTGGACATATGATAGAAGGCTGCTCCTGCGGCGCGCGCCAAAATAAGCGCACGCTCGGTGCCGTCCACGTTGACCTTGAGGTGGTTGTCCTCGTTTTCGGCATAGTGGCGCACATCGGCAGCACAATGGTATATTTCACCCACAGAGCTGACCAAATTGCCGTATTCCTCTTCTGAAAGTCCGAGTCTATCCAAAGTGACGTTGCCCGAAAGCACGGTGACCTCTTCGGGAAGGGTATCGTTGAAATAGGTGCTGTATTCGGCTTCAAGGCGCTCACGCGCATTGCCTCTTGCAATGCAGAATATGTATTTTTCTCCTTTGAGGATGAGCTCACGAAGAATGTGTATGCCAAGGAAGCCGGTGACACCGGTGACAAGAATGGCTTTGTGCTGTTCATGCTCGGCGGTGGCATATTTTTCGGGATATTTTTCTCTAAACAGTTCTGCCTGCCCGTTTGGAGTGGGTGCTTTGTAAAAATCGGAAAGGGCAAGCTCGTAGCCGTCGTTGTAGTAGCGGGTCATCACGCTGAGGGCAGACATGGAGGTGCCTCCCTGCTTGAAGAAGGAGATATCGGGCTCGATCTTATCCTTGCCCAAAACGTTTTTCCAAACGGAAACTATATAATCAAGGTCGGGGACCTGAACTGTGGGTTTAGCCTCGGGCGCTGCCTTTTCGCAGACAGTCTCTTTGATGGGCTCTGCTTCAGGCTCGCTCATCTGCTGCGGCTCTGTTTCAACGGCATTGCTCTGCGGTTCTGCCGCAATTTCCGATACCGTTTCGGGTTCGGCGGGCAGTTCTTCCTCAAAAACGCCTTCCTCTGCCAATTTGCGCAGCGCCTTCACGTCTGTTTTGGCTGTGGCTGTCATGGGCATTTCGTCCAGCTTTACAAAACGGGAGGGCATCATATAGGGGGGCAGTTTTTCTTCAAGGCAGGATATGAGTTCGTTTTGAGAGCACTTATTCTCCCCTGCCACATAGAATGCGCAGAGCTCCATTGAGCCGTCTTCTCTGCGCAGCGGAACCACGGCAGACTGTGCTGTCAATCCCGATTTTTCCATGGCGGAGGTTATCTCGGAAAGCTCAACACGCTGACCGTTCAGCTTCACCTGATGATCCTTGCGTCCCACGTAATCGAAGCATCCGTCTGCACGCAGGCGGACGAGATCGCCGCTGCGGTACATCTTTTCGCCCGGGAAGAAGGGATCATCCACAAAGAATTCCTCGGTCATCTCCGGACGGGAGGCATAACCTGCAGCAAGGCACTCACCTGCGATGTAAAGCTCGCCGCAGGCGGTGGGAAGCACCTGTCTGCCATCCTCGTCAAGCACATAGGCACGGACATTCTGCATGGGTCTGCCGATGGTGATGTGTTTATCCTTTTCGGCAAGTCCCATTGCGGTGAGGATGGTGGACTCGGTGGGTCCGTACATATTCATAAGCTTTCCGCTGCTGTGCAGGTAGAATTTATCACGCAAAGCCTCTGTCAGAACTTCTCCGCCCAAAAGTGCAACGCGGAGATGTTTTGCGGCATTGCAGAATGCACCGTTGCCAAGGCACATCTGCAGGCGGGAGGGTGTCATCTGCAAAATTTGCACGTTGTGGTTTTCAATGAGCTCTGCCAGCTTCCAGGGAAGCAGCATCTCCTCCTCATCTGCCATAACAACGGTTTTGCCAAGGGCAAGGGGAATTATATTTTCAACGATGAAGCAATCGAAAACTGTGTTGGTGGAGCAAAGCACCACGCTCGCATCCTCAAAGAGGACCTTGAACTGGGCGCAAAGGTTTGCAAAGGAGCGGTGGCGCAGCATTACGCCCTTGGGCTCGCCGGTGGAGCCGGAGGTGAAGAGCACGTTCACCAGAGAATCGTCGGTGACGGGGCGGTCGGCATAGTCATCCGCCTCACCGTCGGGAAGTGCGCATATCTCGCAGGGAATATCTGTGTTTTCCAGCGCTTTCAGCTCGCCGTCACAGAGGATAATCGCCGCCTTGGAGAGCTCCAGCATATTGAGCAGACGGGTAGCGGGGAAGCTTTCCAGCAGGAAGGTGTAGGCGCAGCCTGCCTTGAGGACACCGTACATTGCGGCCACCATATCGGCACTTCGCCTGAGGCAGAGCGCAACACACTGACCCGCCTCAATGCCCTTTTCCTCCAGGAAATTGGCAATTGCGCAGGCACGGCGCTCCAGCTCGCCGTAGCTTGTGGAGACACCTTTGCATATTACAGCCGTTTCATCCGGTGTTTGCAGAGCACGGCTCTTCAACATACGGTGGAGCGGGCGGTTGATGAACGGAGTTGTGAGGAAGTTGGGTGCTTCAAAATATTTTTCGCGGTCTGCAGGGGCAAGGAGCGACAGCTCGGAGAGAGCTTTTTCGCCGTGGCGGATAAGCTCCTCTGCCGCACAGATGAGGCAGCGGCTATAGAATCGGACGGTCTCCTCCTCAAAGAGGGAGGTTGCATAGGCAAAGCGGAGCAGATATTTTTCGCCCTGCTTTGCAAGCTCAAAGGTGAGCTCCATCTTGACCGAGCCCGTGTTTATCTGACAGAATTCCAGCTTGCCGCCATCCAGCATAAAGCCGCCTTCGTCCACGGGGCTCTGTGTCATCATTATGCGGTAAAGGCTGTTCTGCTCGTCTCTGGAGAGATCAAGTGCGGAGATGATGTTCTCAAGTCCCACCGAAGCGTGGTCCACCATGCCGGTTATCTCGCTGCGCACCTGCTCCAGCCATGCGGAGGCGGTGAGCTCTCTGCCCGGCTTAAGGCGCATGGGCAGGGTGTTGATGAAGGGTCCGCAGACAGCGTTGCTGCCTGCAAAGCTTCTGCCCGCAACGGGAGCGCCGATGACGAAATCGTCTTTGCCCGAAACAGCAGAGAGCAAAAGTCCCCACGCTGCCAGGAAGAGGTTATATTCCGAATAGCCGTTTTTGCGGCAGAATTCTTCTATTCTTCGGCTTTGCGCATCCGAAAGCGCTACGCTGATATCTTTACCCTTGAAATCGAACTTTGCGGGACGTGCCTTATCTGTGGGGAGCAGCAGGGTCTCGGGGATATTTTTGAGGTGCTCCTTCCAATATTCAAGGTCTCTCTTTTGGTCGGCATCGCCGCGGGTGCCAAGGGTGTAAACATAGTCGTAGAAGTTCCACTCCACCGCAGGTTTTTCGCCGCAATAGAGCTTATCAAGGCGCTGCAGCACAAGCGGAGTGCTCATGCCGTCGCCGATGATGTGATGGCTATCCATAAAGAGATAGCATTTTCCGTTTGGAGCGTGCCAAACAGCACCCCTGATGAGAGGCGCTTTATCAAGGCTGAAGGGTCTTACAAATTTATCGCAGGCTTCGCCGTAGCTGTCTGCCGTGAGCTCTTCAAGGACAAATTCGGCTGTTTCCAAAATTTTTGCGGATACACCCTTTTCGTCACGGACAAACACCGTGCGGAAAACGGGTTCCTGCTGAATGAGGGCACGGAACGCAGACTCAAGACGGACGGTATCCACCGCCTTCTCAAGCAAAAATGCGCCCGGCATATTATAGTTTATGCCGTTTTCATCCAGCAACGACTGTATATATATGCCCTGCTGAATGTTTGTGAGGGGATAGACGCTGTTTGCCGGAGCTTTCTTCAAAGCGTGGATATCCTCCCGCTTCTCGGGTGCTCCGCCGTCGATCATCTCCGCCAGACGGGCAGGTGTGCGGCAGGCATAGAGATCCGCCACACGGATCTTTTTGCCCAGCTCTTCCTCTATCTGAAGAATGGTCTCCAATGCATTGAGGGAGTTGCCGCCACTGAGATAATAGTCGCTTGCGGCAGATATATCGTTATTATCCAGCACGTCTCTGAATATCTCGGTGATGATGCGTGCCGTCTCGGTAACTGTTACGTTTGCGGAGTGACCGTTGATATCCGGCAGCGGGAGCTTGCTCTCATCCAGCTTGCCGTTCACGGTGGTCTCCAGGCAATCCACCCGCATGAGGAAGACGGGTATCATATAAAGAGGCAGGTGGGTTGCTGCGTGGGCAAGCAGCTCTGTCTCCTCAATAGGCTCATCGGAGACAAAATATGCGCCCAAAACATCCTGACCGCCCACATTGCAGATGCGTGCATAGGCAGCCGCCACTCCGGGATAGGATTCGATGCAGGCAGATACCTCCTGCAGCTCTATTCTGAGACCGTGCAGCTTGACCTGACGGTCGGCACGTCCCATAAGGACGATCTCGCCGTCGGCTGTCCAATGGGCAAGGTCGCCGGTATCGTAAATTCTGTCGTCGATGACAAACGGGTTGGGACGGAATGCCTTCTCTGTGAGCTCCGGGCGGTTGCGGTAGCCGCGTCCCACACAGAGTCCGCCCACAAAGAGACGGCCGTTGCCGCCGATGGGCAGCGGATTCATCCACTGATCCAGAACATAAAGCCTGCAGTTGCCCATGGGAGAGCCTGCGGTGATGGTGTCCGCCTGAGATATCTCCTTCATGCTGACTGCAACGGTTGCCTCGGAGGGTCCGTACTGGTTATATATTCTTGCGTTTGTGCAGAGTTTAAGCTTTTTGAGCAGTTCCGGCGGGAAGTGCTCGCCGCCGCAGACAATGCTCTCCATTCTCCACATCACGTTGCGGAAGGTGCGGTTCTGCAAAAATGCGGAGAGACGGGAGGGTGTGAGGGAGAAAAAACCCACCGCGTATTCGTTCATGAGTGCGGCAAGGCGCTCGGGAGATTCCAGCTCGCTCTCTTCCGGCATAACTATAGTTCTGCCGTTGAGCAGCGCAACGATGCTCTCCAGCATAAATGCATCGAAGCCGATGTTGCAAAGAGAGAGCACGGCACCCTGACCGTAGACGGTTTTCATCTCCTGGGCAAGGTTCAAAAGATTTTTATGTGTAATTTCAACGCCTTTGGGCTCGCCGGTGGAACCGGATGTATAGACCACGTAGGCAAGGCGTTCTTCGCGTTTTTCTTCGTTTTTGCGGAAAGGTGAGTTGCCGAGATAGAGGGCAAAAATCGCATCCTCGGTGAAGATGACGGGGATATCGCTCTTGGGCAGCCTGCGCTTCCTGGTGTCGCTTGTGATAATTGCAGCTGCTCCGCTCTGCTCAAGGATAACCTTTATACGCTCTTTGGGAAGCGTTTCGGAGAGCAGCACAAATGCGCAGCCTGCCTCCAGCACGCCAAGCATTGCGGCAGCAAGCTCTGCGCCGCGGGGCAGATAGATGGCCACCGGGGTCTCCGGCGGAAGGTTGAGGGATTCCAGCGCCGCAACAAACTGGGAGCTGCGCTGGAAGAGGGTGCCGTAGGAGGTCCTCTCCCCTCTGTGGATGATCGCTGCTCTGTTGAGATGGCGAACATTGCCTGCGATCAACGCTTCGCTCACCAATCTCGGCTCAAGATAGCGGTCGGTGCGGTTGAAGCGGTAGATAAGCTCCTCCTTTTGTTCCATGGAGAGGATGTTGAGCTTATGTATGGGGCGGTCGGGGTCCTGCAGCGCTTCGAAAAGTATATGACAGAGGTTGTTGTGGAGGACGGCTATCTCCTCTTCGGTGAAGAGCTGGGTGAGATAATCGTAATCCACAGCATATTCGCTGTTGTTTTTGAGGTTGGTGAGGTGGATGGTGAGGTGCTCTGCCTGATATCCGCTGTAGTGCCAGCGTCCGCTGAGCAGCACCGACGCATCTCTGCTCTCATATATTTTGCTGTCCTGATAGGAAAGAGCAATGTTGAAAAGGCGGGAATCCTTTCCGCTGAGGGTGCTGATGCGGGAGAAGGGATATCTCTGATGGCGCAGCAGCTCCAGCCAGCGCTCTGCCAGCACGTTGTTGAACTCGTTGAGGGACCAGCTGTCGTCTATCTCATTGACAAAGGGCAGAGTTGTTACAAACATTCCCGTGCTCTGCTTGAACTGATAGTTGGTGCGGTTGAAGATGGGCACACCTATAGTGAAGCTGTTTGCGCCGCCCTGACGCTTGAAATAGATGGCAAGCGCCATATAAAACACGGCGAAGGGGGCAACTCTGTTTTTGAGACAGAAGGAATATATTGCGTGGTTGAGGATGCCCGGCAGATCAAAGCTCTTTCTGCAGCCGACGGGGCTGATGGCGGCGCCGTGGGCATCATTCATGAGAGATGGCTCTTCGCTGTGGGAGAGTATCTCTTTCCAATATCTCTCGTCCTTGGTGTATGCTTTGGATGCGAGATATTCCTGCTCCTCCATCACGTGGAGCTCGTAGCTGGGTGCTTCCGGAAGCTCCGGAGTTTTGCCTGCCAGCAGTTCGAGATAGGTTTTGCCTATTTTGTTGCAGAGAAGTATCTGCGACCAGCCGTCGGCAATGATGTGGTGCAGCTTGACCAGGATGCCGCCGCTGGTCTCGCCGTCGCGGAAAAGGACGAAGCGGTAGAGCGGTCCGTCCATGATGGGGATAAGCTCGTGGGTGACGGCTCTCTCCCAGTTTTCAATTCCCTCGCGGCTGGTGTTGGTGAAATCGTATACCGAGAAGTTTTCTTTTGTGTAGGGTGCGTGATACTGAACTATCTCGCCGTTTTCTTCGGTGAGGCGGGTGCGCAGAGAGGGGTCGCTTTCCAGAACCAGCTGGATACTCTGTCCGAGCACGTGAAAATCCACACGTCCGGAGATGCGTATGGTGGTGCTGATGTTGTTCACCGACGTACCTCTGAGCGTGCGCTCAAGATTGAGGATATTTATTTGGCTCAATGACAGCGGAAAACGCTTTCCGATTATCTCTTTGCTCATTGCTTTGCCTCTGTGTTGGTTATTTCTTATTCATCCAAACGGAAGGATGCTTTGCCAAGGGCCTTTGCCTTATACATTGCCTTATCTGCCGCAGCAAACAGCAGGTTATAGCTGTTGTTCTGTTTTGAATATATCGCTCCGCCCACAGAGCAGCTGATGCTGTTGGCGGGAATTGGCTCGCAGCTTATCTCTTTGAAGCTCTCCAAAATTTGGGCGCATCTTGTTGCAATGATGTCCTTGTCCGATACGTCCTTCATCAGCACCAAAAATTCGTCGCCGCCAATGCGTCCCACGATATCTTTTGTGCGGAACAGCTTGCGTATTGCCTTTGCTGCGTTCACAAGAACGCAGTCGCCTGCCATGTGGCCGTAGCGATCGTTTATCTGCTTAAAGTTGTCTATATCGATGATCATCAAAGCACAGTTTTTGTCGCCGTCCCAAAGATATTCCTCTGCAAGGCGGCGGGTGGTGCTTGAGTTGAGCACCTGTGTGAGGGGATCTTTTTCTGCACATATGGTGAGTGAGTTTACTATATCTTCCGCTTCCGAAAGCTTGAGACGGCATTTTTCCTCCTCTTCCCGCAGCTTCACAACCGTTTCGGCAAGTGCTTCCGCCTCTGTCATTATGCAGCAGATCTCGGGTTCGCCCTGCTGCGAGACCGCCTCGGTGCCGCGGAGATAGACCGTGACGGCAGAGCCGTCTTTTCTCTTCAGGGTGATAAGCTCTGCAATATCTGTGCCGCAGCCAAGCTTTGCCGAAAGCTTTTCTCTGTCCTCGGGAAGGATCACCGCTGCAAAAGACGTTCCGTCAAGCTCCCATGCTGAATAGCCCAGGAACTCTGCTGCTGCATCTGCGCCGTGCAGCAACATTCCCGCATTTGCACCAAAGGAGAATGCAGCATATAAAGAGGAGATCATCGCTCTGTCTTTTCTTGAATCCATCCAAAATTCTCCTTTTCGTCCGGCTGGAGCGGGAACACGTCATAGTGCAGTTCTGCATCCGCTCTGGAATATCGCTGATAATAGGCCCGCAGTATGCGTTCGCAGACCATTTGGCTGTTTTCAAAGTTGGCACGGGGCAGCATTACCACATACTGCTGTGCGCTGCATCTTGCAGCGGAGTCGCCCCTGCGCAGAGATGCGTGGAGAACTTCTTTCATGTTTTCCATTATTTTTTCGCGTTTTTTCTCGGTGAAAGTGCCGCCCTTTCTGTCCTTGACGGTGATGAGCACCATGTGAACGGCAATGCCGCTTCTCAAAACGGACCTTGCCATGGAGAAATAGAGCACGCGGAAGAAATCATATTCGCAAACCAGTGCACCGGGACTTGAGCTGTCCTCTTTGAGCTGCTCCTGCAGCATTGAAACGGTGAGCATATGCTGGTTGTTGCTCTTGGTCGCCTCGTGATAGACGGCGCGGATCTCTTCGGATGGCATTATGCCAAGCTCCGAGAGCAGACGGTCGCTGAATTTCTGATACACCTCGATGGCAAGTCCCTGCTTTTCCATTGCTATGTATGCCTGCATCAGCCAGCCGTGGATCTCCTCGTTGAAAGGCTCCACCAAAACGGCATCGCGGCAGAATTCCGCAATTTCTTCATACATCTGCTGCTCGAACATTACCGGGATCGTCTGGAGCAAATTCTGAATGTATATGTTGTGGTAATATGCCGCCAGCGGAATTACCCAAAACTCGGATGCAAAGCGCTCCAGAAACTCACCCTGATAAAGCCTGAACATCTCCATGGTGTCATCCAGACATTCGCCGTTGCTTTTTATTATTTTTTCGTTGAGCTCACTGAATTTTTCGCAATCCAGCTCTACCTCAAAATCCGGGTTCCAGATATATCCGTTGCCCTGGCTGAGGATGAGCTGTTTGCCTGCACCGTCCCAAAGCTTGTTCAGCTCGGAACGTATTCTGTAAAAGAGCGTTTTGAGCGCACCGTTGGAGTTGACCTCGCGGTCATTCTCGCTCCAAAGCACCTCCATAAGCTCGTTTTGTCTTATCACTCTGCCTCTGTTGAATATAAGATATGCCAGAAGCAGCCACATTTTCCGTGAGCGGTTTTCGTTATCGGAAAGGCTCTCCGTCTCTGTGCTCATGGAGAAGCTTCCAAACATTTTTACATTTATCTTTCCCACAGAAAATCTCACCTCTCTATACTGAAATCATAGGTTTATTTTCACATAATTATAACTTTCCCATTATACTCTTTATTTTATCACGATACGGCTTTTTTTGCAATAAATTTTTCTGCATTTAACCCTTCCTTTCACGTTTTTTTGGCCTTTTCCCTCTTCTATTGACACATATTTTAAAACATAGTATAATTTAATAGATTATATCCTTATTTTTTAAAATTAAAGGGGTTCTTTTGCGTGAAAAAATCTGTTATTATTCCCATTTTGCTCTGCATCATCGTGATCCTTGCGGTTTCGGTCTCGCTGCTGATCTTCCGCAGCTCCGACGACTCACTCCCCAAGGAGTCAAGTGCTGCAGAAAATACAGGATCCTCCTCCGAGACCGAGTCTTCTTCCGAGGCGGAAGAGAGTTCCAAGCCTGAGGAAAGTTCCAAACCCGAGGAGAGCTCCAAGCCTGAGGAGAGCTCCAAGCCTGAAGAGAGCTCCAAGCCCGAAGAGAGCTCCAAGCCCGAAGAGAGCTCCAAGCCCGAAGAGAGTTCCAAACCCGAAGAGAGCTCCAAGCCTGAAGAGAGCTCCAAGCCCGAAGAGAGTTCCAAACCCGAAGAGAGTTCCAAACCCGAAGAGAGCTCCAAACCCGAAGAGAGCTCTAAACCTGAAGAAAACTCCAAGCCCGAAGAGAGCTCTAAACC
>JAFSHJ010000227.1 GCA_017440425.1 Oscillospiraceae bacterium
CAGAGAAAAAAGCTCCCGCAGAGCGAAAAGCCCCCGCACCTGCAGCCAAAACCGAGCCGGAAGCTCCCATGGAGGAGATGGATGAGACCCTTTGGGGACACATTCTGAACACCCTCGGCAAGAGCAACCCTGCCCTCAATGCGGCACTTTTGGGCTCGAAGGCATATATAAGAGGCGACCTTTTGCTGGTGGATTCCAAGGACGATTTGTTCCTGCAGCTGATGAGGACAAGCGATTACGCAAAAGAATCGCTGAGAGAGGCGGTTGTGGCAGAGACGGGCAAAAAATACCGTCTGGGACCCTATAAAAAAGAAAAAGCACCCGAAAAAACCGCAAGTCCATTGGACAGCATTGCAGAAGCGGCAAAAAATGCGGGAATAGATATCCAAATAAAGTGAATCATAAATTAAAATAAAGATAATTGATAGGAGAGAATACTTATGAGATCCAGACTTCCGGCAGGATACAGCAGCGGCGGTCCCAGCAATATGCAGGGCATGATGAAGCAGGCACAGAAGATGCAGGAGAACATGGCCAAGCTGCAGGCTGAGCTTGAAGAGCGTGAATACACCATTAAATCCGGCGGCTCCGCAGTTGAGCTTGTCATCACCGGCAAAAAAGAGGTTAAGAGCATAAAGATATCCCCCGAAGTAATCGACCCGGAAGACGTGGAAATGCTGGAAGACCTCATCCTTGCGGCTGTTAACGAGGGTATCAGAACAGTTGAAGATACCAACTCCGCAGAGATGGAAAAGGTCACAGGCTCCATTTCCATTCCCGGACTGTTTTAACAGACGGATGTGATCAAAATGAAAAACAGCGAAGTTTTGCCCTTTGTGCGCCTTGCGGAGCAGTTTGAAAAGCTGCCGGGAATAGGCAAAAAATCGGCGCAGAGAATGGCGTATCATATTCTCAACCAGCCAAAGGAAAAGGTTGAGGAGTTTGCCAAATGCCTTGTGGAGGCAAAGCAGAAGATAGTCTATTGCGATGTTTGCAAAAACATCACCGACAGACCCGTCTGCACCGTCTGCGGCGATGAGGCACGAGACCGCTCCACCATTCTCGTGGTGGAAAGCCCCAGAGACGTCACCGCCTTTGAGCGCACAAGAGAATATAACGGACTCTATCACGTTCTGCACGGTCTCATCTCCCCGATGGACGGGATCGGTCCCGAATCGCTTTACATAAAAGAGCTTATTGCGCGAATGGGCGACGGCGAGGTGAAGGAGGTCATTATGGCCACCAACCCCACTGTTGAGGGCGAGGCAACGGCAATGTATATCTCCCGCCTGCTCAAACCCATGGGCGTCACCGTTACAAGGCTTGCCTACGGCATCCCCGTTGGCGGACACCTTGAATACACCGACGACGTCACACTCTACCGCGCACTTGAAGGAAGAAGTGTACTATGACTCTGATTGAAAAAGCAAAGGCATTTTTAAAAAGCGATACCTGCAAAAAATTCATCAAATTCGCAATAACCGGCGTGATAAACACGCTGGTGGATTTTGCGGTGTATTCCCTTGTGAGATGGCTCACCCAAAACGAATATATCGCACAGACCGCAGGCTATTTCTGCGGCATCGTCAACAGCTACATCATCAACCGCAGCTGGACCTTCCGCAAGGAAAAGGCGGGATTTTTCAGCAGCCAGCTGGTGAAGTTTCTGGTGGTCAACGGCATCACCTTCGGTCTTTCCATGGGCGCCACATGGCTGTTTAACGATTTTATGCAGCTGCACTGGATAATTGCAAAGCTGCTTGTTGTGGCTATCACCACAGTGGTCAATTTTACGCTCAGCAACCTTTGGGCGTTCAGAAAAAAGTAATTAAACCTTTATAATAAGGATGTGTAAACAATATGGAATGGACAGGTCTTAACGATTTGAGAGAAAAATATCTCTCTTTCTTTGAAAGCAAAGGACACCTTCGCCTTGCAAGCGCACCGCTGGTGCCTCAGGATGACAACAGCATCCTGCTTATCAACGCAGGTATGACTCCGCTCAAAAAATATTTCCTCGGAATCGTTCCCCCTCCCCGCAGCAGAGTTACATCCTGCCAGAAGTGCGTAAGAATGCTGGATATCGAGCGTGTTGGTAAAACCAGCCGCCACGGCTCCTTCTTCGAGATGCTGGGAAACTTCTCCTTCGGCGATTATTTCAAGAACGAAGCCACAGCATGGGCGTGGGAATTCCTCACCAAGGTGCTCGAGATCGAGCCCGAAAAGCTTTGGGTCTCCATCTATCTCGAAGACGACGAGGCATTTGATATCTGGACACAGAAGGTGGGCATCCCTGCCGAAAGAATAGTCCGTCTCGGCAAAGAGGATAACTTCTGGGAGCACGGCGCAGGCCCCTGCGGCCCCTGCTCTGAGATATATTTCGACAGAGGCGAAAAATACGGCTGCGGTTCTCCCACCTGCGGCGTAGGTTGCGACTGCGACCGCTACGTTGAGATCTGGAACCTTGTTTTCACCCAGTTCGATTCCGACGGCAACGGCAACTATGCAAAGCTTAAGAAAGCCAACATCGATACAGGTATGGGTCTTGAGCGCCTGGCTTGCGTAATGCAGGGCGTTGACAATATGTTCGAGGTCGACACCGTTCAGAACATCATCAAGCACGTTTCTGCCATTGCAGGCATCAACTACCACGAAAACGAGAAGAGCGACGTTTCTCTGCGCATCATCTCCGACCACATCCGCGGCTCTGTCTTCATGATCAACGACGGCGTTGCACCCAAAAACGACGGACGCGGCTACGTTCTCCGCCGCCTGCTGAGAAGAGCTGCCCGCCACGGCAGACTCATCGGCATCGAAAAGCCCTTCCTCTGCGATGTTTGCGACACCGTCATCAAAGAGAACGCTTTTGCTTATCCCGATCTCGTGACCAACGCCGAATACATTAAAAAGGTTATCCGCAACGAGGAAGAGAGCTTCAACAAGACCATCGGTCAGGGCTTTGAGCTCCTCAATCAGATAGTTGAAAAGATGGAGGGCACCGTGCTCTCCGGCGCAGATGCATTCCGTCTCTACGATACCTTCGGCTTCCCCCTGGATCTCACCGAAGAGATCCTTGCAGAAAAGGGAATGACCATCGACGAAGAAGGCTTCAAGGCTCACATGGATGAGCAGCGCAAACGCGCAAGAGATGCCAGAAGCGAAAAAGGCACCCTCGCATGGTCCAGCGACAACGCCTTCAAGGGAATGGCAGCAACACAGTTCGTGGGCTACGGCTGCACAGAAAACGAGTGCAAGGTTGTTGCCATCGTCAAGGACGGCGAGCTGGTGGACAGCATTGCCGAGGGCGATAACGGCATCATCGTAACAGATGAGACCTGCTTCTATGCAGAGAGCGGCGGTCAGGTAGGCGATACAGGTGCTCTCTCCGGCGGAAGCTTCAAGTTCAGCGTTGAGGACTGCAAGAAGGTAGCTTCCGGTCAGATACTCCACACAGGTACAGTTACCCTCGGCATGGTTTCCGTTGGCGACACCATCACCGCAACGGTTGACAGCACACGCCGTCACGCAATTATGCGCAGCCACACCGGCGCACACCTGCTCCAGAAAGCTCTCCGTGAGGTTTTGGGCGATCACGTACATCAGGCAGGTTCTTATGTTGACGAGTTCCGCTGCCGTTTCGATTTCTCCCACTTCTCCGCAATGACCAAGGAAGAGATAGCTGCTGTTGAAAACAAGGTCAACGAGCTCATTCTTGCCGCTCTTGACGTGGACGTAAGAGAGATGCCCATCGAAGAGGCAAAAGAGCTGGGTGCAATGGCTCTGTTCGGTGAGAAATACGGCGACACAGTAAGAGTTGTAAACGTATCCGGCAGATCCATCGAGTTCTGCGGCGGCACACACGTTGGCAACACCGCAGAGATCGGTCTGTTCAAGATCATCTCCGAGGCATCCGTTGCAGCAGGCGTAAGACGTATCGAGGCAGCTTGCGGCGACAATATCCTCACAATGATAAACGATATGCAGGCAATTCTGGATAAGGCAGCACAGCTGCTCAAGCTCACCAGCGTTTCCGAGCTCCCTGCAAAGATCGAAAGCGTATTCACCGAGCTCAAGGAGAAGGATCACGCAATCGAGGAACTCAACGGCAAGCTGGTAGAAATGCGCATCGGCGAGCTGCTTGAAGGCGCAGTTGAAGTTGGTGCCGTAAAGGTTGCCTCCGCATATATGGCAAACACCAAGGCAGACGTTGCCCGTGCAGTTTGCGACAAGATCAAGGATAGCTGCTCCAACGCAGTCTGCGTCATCTGCGCAGTTAACGAGGGCAAGGGCTCCATCGTTGTTTCCTGCGGCAAGGATGCAGTTGCTGCAGGCGCAAACGCAGGCAAGGTGGTCCGCGAAGTATGTGCACTTACCGGCGGTAAGGGCGGCGGCCGTCCCGACAGCGCAATGGGCGGCGCAGCAGATGTCTCCAAGGCAGAGGAAGCTCTCTCCAAGGCTGCTGAAATTGTTGCTGCAATGCTTAAATAAGATATAAATTCGGTTCATCCGCACGGGGAGGCTTCTCTGTGCGGATGATGGAATATATAGAAAGGAGTTACCATATGAGCTGCATTTTTTGCAAAATAGCTGCAGGCGAGATCCCCTCCAACAAGGTTTATGAGGATGACAAGGTGCTTGCCTTTTACGATCTCGAGCCTCAGGCTCCGGTTCATTTTTTGGTTATCCCCAAAGAGCACATCTCCGGTGCAAACATGATAACCGCAGAGAACAGCGATATCGTTGCTCACATCTTTGAGGTTATTGCAAAAGCCACCGCAGAGCTGGGACTCGATGGCGGATTCAGAGTTGTAACCAACTGCGGAGAGGACGGCGGACAGACTGTCGGACATCTCCACTTCCACGTTCTCGGCGGAAGATCCCTTGCATGGCCGCCGGGCTGATATATCATTTGAAAAAGAGTTAATATGATGCCTGATTATGATAATGAGCTCAAAGTCGGCAGACCGACGATGATTTTCGGAATTATAATTCTTTTAGGATGTGCAGGAGCGCTGTTTATCGGCGCTCTTTCTGCAATATGCACTGCAGCTGCAGCAATTTTGGCGGCGGCTGCGGTGATGTTTTTAAAGGGATGCAATAAGCACAGAAAAGTCTTTGCGGCGGCGGTTTTAACTGTCGCTGCAACGGCTTTGGTTAGTTTTGCGCTTGTTGATATGTCGCAGGGCAGCATCATCGGGTTTGCAGGCAGGGATGTGACCGTAAC
>JAFSHJ010000228.1 GCA_017440425.1 Oscillospiraceae bacterium
AGATGGAATATACGTCTTCCAAAGTGAGCGGCTCAAAATAGAGCTTATCGGATGTATCGTAGTCTGTGGAAACAGTTTCGGGGTTGCAGTTGACGATGATGGTCTCAATACCGAGGGAGCGGAGCTCAAATGCGGCATGAACGCAGCAATAGTCAAACTCAATGCCCTGACCGATTCTGTTGGGTCCGGAACCGAGGATCATTACGCTGGGACGGTCGGAAACAACGGGTTTTGTTTCGGGAATGTGATAGCTGGAGAAATAATAGGATGCGTTATCAACACCGCTTACGGGAACAGCTTCCCAACCCTGAACAATGCCGAGGGCTTCACGGCGCTCTCTTACTTCTGTTTCGGTTGCGCCTGTGAGCATTGCGATATATTTATCGGAGAAACCGTCCAGCTTAGCCTGACGGAGTGCCTCGTCGGAGACATTGCCCTTTGCAAGAGCTGCTTCTTCGTCTGCTATCTCCTTCATCTGCTCAATGAACCAACGCTTAATTTTGGTCTTCTTTTGGAGCTCGTCAATATCTGCACCCTTCTGCAGAGCTGCATACATGATGAACTGGCGGTTACTTGTTGCCTGGTCGAGCATAGCCATAAGCTCATCGAGGCTCTTTTCTGTGAACTTCTTAAGTCCCAGACCGTAGCTGCCGCTTTCAAGGCTGCGGATAGCTTTCTGGAAAGCTTCTTTATACGTTTTACCAATGCTCATTACCTCGCCCACAGCACGCATCTGTGTGCCCAGCTTATCAACAGCGCCCTTGAACTTTTCGAATGCCCATTTTGCAAACTTGATAACAACATAATCGCCGGAGGGAACGTATTTATCAAGTGTGCCGTCCTTCCAATACGGAAGCTCATCAAGAGTGAGACCGCAGGCAAGCAGGGCGGAAACATAAGCGATGGGGAAACCGGTTGCCTTGGAGGCAAGTGCGGAGGAACGGGAGGTTCTGGGGTTGATCTCTATAACAACGATTCTGTCGGAAACGGGATCGTGTGCAAACTGTACGTTGGTGTCGCCGATAACCTCAATGGATTCAACGATCTTGAATGCCATTGTGCGCAGGCGATCCTGAACGGACTGAGGAACTGTGAGCATGGGTGCTGCGCAGAAGGAGTCGCCGGTGTGAACGCCCATGGGGTCGATGTTTTCGATGAAGCAGACGGATACCATCTGGTTTTTGCTGTCGCGGACGACCTCAACCTCAAGCTCTTCCCAACCGAGGATGGATTCTTCAACAAGAACCTGACCGATCATACTTGCGGCAATACCTCTGGAAACGATGGTGCGGAGCTCTTCTTCGTTGTAAACAAAGCCGCCGCCTTCGCCGCCCATGGTGTATGCGGGACGGATAACAACGGGATAACCCAGTTTTTCTGCAATTGTAATGGCTTCCTCAACGGAATATGCAGGCTCGGAGCGTGCCATCTCGATATTAAGGCTCTTCATCATCTCTTTGAATGCAATACGGTCTTCACCGCGTTCAATAGCATCCAGCTTTACGCCGATAACCTGAACGTTGTATTTATCGAGAATGCCTGCCTTGCCCAGTTCGGAACAAAGATTAAGTCCAGATTGACCACCAAGGTTGGGCAGTATAGCATCTGGACTTTCAGCAATAATAATCTGCTCAAGTCTCTCAACATTAAGAGGCTCGATATATGTAACGTCAGCCATATCGGGATCTGTCATGATTGTGGCAGGGTTAGAGTTGACCAAAACGATCTCATAACCGAGACTACGCAATGCTTTACAAGCCTGTGTGCCGGAATAATCGAATTCGCAAGCCTGACCAATGATGATCGGACCGGAACCAATTATGAGAATTTTTTTAATATCCTCGCGCTTAGGCATTTTATCTCCTCCATTATATATAATAAAATTGATTATACTACAACTTATAATATTATACCTTATTTTTCTCAAACTTTCAAGGCTTATTTCTCAAAATGAAAAATTCATCGTTTAATACTGTCATCGTTGACAATGGTGATAAAAAATCGTATAATTTGAATATCTTACAAAGAGGAGGTCTATATCTTGGAGTTTGAACTTGAAATTTTAAGAGCAATTCAATCTATAAGCAACGGATTTTTGGATATTCTTTTTGAAGGCATCTCTTTCCTTGCCGAAAAATATTTCATTATGGTTTTGCTTATGCTCATCTACTGGGTGATAGACAAAAAATTCGGCGAATATCTCGCCTATTCCGTGCTCACCGGCATGACACTAAACAACGGTCTCAAAAGCTTGTTTGATATGCCACGCCCCATCGGTGAAGAAGGCATACGCACTCTTCGTGAAGAGACCGCAACCGGTCAATCCTTCCCCAGCGGACACTCTCAGGCATCCGCCTCTCTCTCCTGGTCCATTGCAGGCTACATTAAAAAGAGGTGGATGTACATAGTTGCGATCATCTATCCGATTTTGGTTGCTTTTTCCAGAATGTATCTTGGCGTGCATTATCCCAAGGATGTTGTTGTCGGCGTTATAGAGGGCATTGCGGTATCTTACCTCTGTCTGTGGCTGTTCAACAAAGTTAAAAACAGACTCGTACTCTACTGCGTTACTCTTGCTGCGCTTCTTCCCTTCTGTTTTGCGGGAATGAACGACGATTTTGTGAAAGCCTGCGGAATGTATCTCGGCTTTATTGTTGCCGTGTTTATTGATAAAAAGTTCATCAACTACGATATCAAGGTCCGCTATTCCATGCGCTTCCTGCGTTTCGGACTCGGTCTTGCGGTTATGGCCGCAACCTACGGTCTGCTGAAGCTGATAATGCCCGATGCCCTCTTCTTTGACAGCTTGAGATATTTTCTGCTTATCGTTATCGTTCTCGGCTGCTTTCCCATCACATTTAAGTGGCTGAAATAAGCTTATAAAAAGTTACCCCACCGTTTTTTTGGGGCGGGGTTCGTAAAACAGTTAATCCTCCCTATGATGATTGGTCATAGGGAGGATTTTTACATTTCGCAATGGTGCGGTGCAAAACCGCATATAACGCACTACACCGAACG
>JAFSHJ010000229.1 GCA_017440425.1 Oscillospiraceae bacterium
CACAAGGCTGATAAATGCCGAAAATATCGCAAAGATGAAGGATGGAGTAATGATACTCAATACATCAAGAGGCCCCGTTATAGACGAATACGCTTTGGCTGATGCGTTGAAGAGCGGAAAGGTTGCCGGTGCAGGTCTTGATGTAATGACCACCGAGCCGGTTAATGCCGACAGCCCGCTTTTGGGACTTAAAACTGTGTCATCACTCCGCACATTGCATGGGCATCCAAAGAATGCCGCATCCGTCTGATGGATATTGCAGTTGATAACTTGCGCTCCTTTATGGCGGGAGAGACTAAAAACTCCGTAAACGGAATATAAACAGCAGATAATCAAAAATCGGATGTCAAAAGACATCCGATTTTTTTATAAGAATTATTTCAGGTTTTGCTGGTTGAGCCAGAAATCCATTACGATGCTGTGGGGGATAAGCTTTGTGAGAAGCACCTGCATATTGGCTTTGAAACCGTAAATGCACATATCCTTTCTGCGTTTGGCAGCTTTCCATGCGTGAGAAACGATCTGCTCGGGAGTATACATAGCAATATATTTCTTTACAACCTTTTCTCTGTCATCGGGGATGGCGTGGTCGAAAAACTCTGTTTTTACCCAAAAAGGACAAACCGCCATAACGTTTATGCCGCGGCTTTTCAGCTCACGGTTGAGAGCACGGCTGTAGTGCAGCAGAAAGGACTTTGTTGAGCCGTATACATTGATGTACGGAACAGGCTGAAATGAGGAAAGAGAGGCAATATTCAGTATCTGAGCGCCATTTTGCATATAGGGCACCGTCAGCTGACACATAGCCAGCACCGATTTGCAGTTAAGGTCTACCATATTGAGGTTGGTTGCAAGAGGAACATCCATTGTTGCGAGAAATCTGCCGAATCCGCAGGCATTGATAAGCAAAGCTACGTTCGGGTTTTCCTCCGCAAGCATATTTTCATAGACGGTGTAACTTGCGGTGTCGGAAAGATCAAGAGAGATGGGGCGGGTGGGAAAATCAATTTTAAGCTCTTCAAGGCGGTCAAGCCGTCTGGCAATAACCCACACTTCATCGAAAGTGCCGTATTCTTTAAGGGTTTGGGCAAATTCTTTTCCCATTCCGCTGGATGCGCCGGTGATAACGGCGATCTTCTTTTGAGGAGTGTTTTCCACGTTCATCAGCCAAGCTCCTTTTCGGTGAATTGGATATTATTTGAAATAAATTGTTGCCATAAGGTCGCCAAGCACCTTCGCCATGGATGCAAATCCGTAATCGGTGGGGTGACACTTATCCACGGTGCCTTCATCGCCGCAATATTTCATAAGCTCTGCGCCGCTGATGAAGTATACGTTTTTATCGCCTGCGGCAACAGCATTCTGATAAGTGCGCTCCACTATTTTCAGGCGCTCTTTTTCATGCTCTGCAAGCATTACACGGGGACGGGTGAGCATTATGATGGGAAGGGTGGGATTTTTTTCTCTGATAATGCGGAACATTCTCTCGTGTGTGTTTGCAAGGTGTTCAACTGTGGGGGCATTGTGGTCATAGTCGTATACAAAAAGGGACATATCCAAATCGGCAATATATTCTGCGATCACGTCTTCGCCTCTTGCAGAGCCGGAGAAACCGAGGTTTATATAATCGCAGTCAAATCTTCTGGAAATAAGACCCTGATAGCAGGTGCCGGGGCGGGAAGCGCATCCCCCTTGTGTAATGGAAGAGCCGTAATAGACAACGGGACACTGATATTTGTAGGGGGAAGCCTCTTCCAAAGTGCAGCCTTCGGCAAGACCGAGATATAATTCGCACACTTCGCTGTAAAGGGGAAGATTGAGGGTGAGTTCACGCATTTTTTTGCAGTCAAACTCTGCAATAGCTTCCACCTTGTCCACTATATCAAGAGAGGGATGATAAAGAGCTTCAAAAACCTGACCGTCTTCCGATGTGGAATAGATATCAAAGCCTGCTGTGCCGGTGAGTGCGCCGTGGTCACCTTTGTTTATATCACCGATTTTTGCAAAAACAGCAACATAGGGGCTGTCGGTCTTGAAACGAACACGACCACCCGCAGAGTTGGCATGAAGAAAATGAACGCCTTCGTTTGTTGCTTTTGCAACAGCTTCGGGAAGTCTTCTGAATTTGCCGTTTTCCCAAAACAAGCCGTAAAGATTAAAGGGCTTTTCTCTAACGTCGTAGAAAACGATATCCTCTTTGTTGAAATTGGTATTAGCTTTAAAGTTTTTGTCTACATCATAAATGGTTTTCATAGTGTAAATCTCCTTAATACACAAAGGTTGTGATGTAATGATAACATTTAAACGAATGAAAGTAAAGAGAGTTAATGGATTTTTGACATAAAATATCCCTCTGCCAATGATGACAAAGGGATTGAAAAAATTATTCACAGGCCTTGATGCAGTATTCTCTGAGGAGCTTGACATAGAGCTTGTAATTCTCAAGAGAAACAGCGGGAGGTGTCTGGTGGTCGCAGCTGGGGATATATCCGCCTGCTTTAAGTGCGGGCAGAATACGCTGGCATTCTGCTTCAATTTCTTCCGGAGATCCGGACATATCCAGCTTGTTGAATCCGCTGAGCATAACGATATCGGGATGGTTTGCACGGATGCGGTTTATATCAACACCTGCATTGCGCTCAAGAGGATATACACCGCCCACACCGCCTCTTTTAAGCCAGGGGATCATTGGTTCCAACTGACCATCTGAATCGATTGAGAAGAGAACGTTGTGTTCTTTAAGCTTTGCGGAAACCTGAAGATAATAGGGAAGCAGGAACTCATCAAACATATCTTCGGAGAGCATAGGACCGAGGTTATAGCTCATGTCTTCGGACATTGTAAATCCGTCAGGGATGAAAAATTCAAAAAGCTGATCCATACAGTTGAGCATCCACTCAATGTGGTCCTGACAGATGCGGTGATAAAGTTCGGGGGCATCATAGAAAGAGTAAAGGTGTGGTTCAATGCCCATGAGCATACGGGGGAACCAAAAGAATCCGAATCCGGAGAGAGACACGGGAGTACCGTCCTGCTGCGTTTTTGCAAGATATTCTATATATTTGAGACGGGAGGAAATAGCATCTTCGGGGAAAATGTAGCGGCGGATTTCGTCATATGCCTTTTCGTCCATCTCCAAAAGATGCTGTCCTTCGGGAAGCTGAGGACAATCGTTTGTGAAAAACGGTAAAGTGAAATCGTCGCAGAAGTCCAGACCAAAGTAATCTGCAAAATCCTTGTGGGTTTTCACATAATCGGGAAGGCCTTCCTCACGCCAACGGTCAACTGTCAAACCCCAGTAGGGGCAGAATTCAAAGAAGGGAACGCGGTCGGGTTTCTCGAAATTTATAACTTTTTTGTATCTTTCTCGTGTAGTCATAAAAACAACTCCTTTAAAAAGGATTTATTATAATTATAATAACATTTAATTCTTTAGATGTAAATATGGCATATTTTCTTTTTTAAAACAGCTTTTGCAAACAAACCACATAAAATATCCCTCTGCCAAAGATGACAGAGGGATTGAAAAAACTTATTCACAAGCCTTGATGCAGTATTCTCTGAGGAGTTTAACATAGAGCTTGTAATTCTCAAGAGAAACCGCGGGAGGGGTCTGGTGGTCGCAGCTGGGAATATATCCGCCTGCTTTAAGTGCGGGCAGAATACGCTGGCATTCTGCTTCGATGATCTCGGGAGATTCAGACATTGCAAGTTTGTTGAATGCGCTGAATGTGATAACATCGGGATGATTTGCACGGATGCGGTTGACATCTACGCCTGCTTTGAACTCAAGAGGATATACTCCGCGTACGCCGCCTCTCTTCAGCCAGGGGATCATAGGTTCAAGCTGACCATCGGAATCCACAGCAAAGAGAATGTTGTGCTTCTTCAGCTTTTCCGAAATCTGCAGATAATAGGGAAGCAGGAACTCATCAAACATATCTTCGGAGAGCATAGGTCCAAGGTTGTAGCTCATATCTTCAGACATACAGAAATAATCGGGAATGAAATACTCAAAGAGCTGATCCATGCATTTGAGTGTCCATTCAACCTGATCTTCGCAGATGCGGTGATAGAGATCAGGTGCATCGTAGAAGGAATAGAGGTGGGGTTCAATGCCCATTATCATTCTGGGGAACCAAAAATAACCGAAAGCACTGAGGCAAACAGGTAAACCCTCCTGCTGTTCTTTAGCGGTTCTCTCAACCGCTTTAAGATGACCGGTAACAGCATCCTCGGGGAAGAGATATTTACGGATCTCTTTGTAGGAATCTAAATCCATCTTCAAGAGAGGTTCACCTTCCGGCATTTTGGGACAATCATTTGTGAAGAAGGGAAAATTAAATCCGGTACAGTAATCAAGACCAAAATATTCAGCAAAATCTCTGTGAGATTTAACGTAGTCGGGGAGTCCTTCCTCACGCCAACGGTCAACTGTAGGTCCCCAATAAGGACAGAATTCAAAAAATGGAACGCGGTCAGGCTTCTCAAAATTTATAACTTTTTGAAATCTTTCACGTGTATTCATAAAAACAACTCCAGTCAAAAGCGATTTATTTTTTATTATAATAACATTTAAATAAGCAGAAGTAAATATGGTGTTTTTTCTTTTTAAAAAACATTTTGCAAACAAACCACATAAAATATCCCCCTGCCAAAGATGACAGAGGGGGAATTTTATTCACATGCAAGACGTGCATATTTGTGGAGCAGCTCAACGTAGATTTTGTACTGCTCAAAAGAAACCTGGGGAGGAGTCTGATGGTCGCAGCTGGGAATAAAGCCGCCACTCTTCATTGCAGGAAGCAGGCGCTGGAATTCGGCCTCCATTGCTTCGCGGCCCTGGGACATTTTAATCTTATCGAAACTGCTGAACATAAGCAGATCGGGATAGTTGGCACGGACGCGGTTTGCATCAACGCCGGCACGGACTTCCATAGGCCAAACGCCCTCAACACCGCCCCGCTTAAGCCAGGGGATCATGGGCTCTACAAAACCGTCGGAGTCAACGGCAAAGGGAATGCTGTGCTTTTTGAGCACCTTGTTGAGCTCAAGATAATAGGGAAGCAGGAACTCGTCAAACATCTCTTCGGAGAGCATGGGACCTGCGTTGTAGCTCATATCCTCGGAGAGGATGAAAAGGTCGGGGACAAAGAACTGGGAAGAAACCTCTTCCAAGCAGCGCATATTGAATTCAAGAGTATCCTCGCAGATGCGGTGATAGAGTTCAGGCTCATCATAGAAGGAATAGAGATGGGGCTCAATTCCAACAAGCATACGGGGGAACCAGAAGAAGCCGAATTCGCCGTAATAGATAGGTGTTCCGTCCTGCTGAGCTTTTGCAATACGCTCTAAAGATTTTGCGTGTCCGGAAATTGCATCTTTCGGGAAGAGCTTGGGGCGCATTTCCATGTATGCTTTTTCGTTCATTTCCATCAGGGGGTGTTCATCCGAAAGCGGAGGACAATCCTTGCCAAAATAGCAGGGGTCAACACCGTAGTGGATATCAAGTCCGAAAAATTTGCGAACGTCTTCAAAGGATTTTATGGAAGGATCCAGTCCTTCTGTATGCCAGCGGTCAACGGTTTTGTTCCAATAAGGAGCATGTTCGAAGACGGGAAGACGATCCGGTTTTTCAAATTTGAGTATTTTTTGAACTCTTTCTCTGGTAGTCATCATAGTTCTCCTTTGCGGTTTGGGAAAGATATAGAAATTATAGCATTAAAAAAATACAATGTAAATATGGTATAATTTCTTTTGTTATGGCTATATGGCAATAAAACCGCATAAAATCACAGAATAAAAGGAAGTTCCAAAACCATTTTGTGTAAAAAATAATTAAAAACCGTCGGTGAAATAAAGCGGCCGCTTTGTAAACACACGCTCAAGAGTATCGCGATTGTTTTTAATTTCCAAACCGGGTACAAAGCGCATTGTTTCGGACATCAATGCATCTTCGCCGAAAAGAATGCGGGCAAAAGCACGCTCGTCAACAGCAATATCCCAGTTATCGGAGTTGCTTTTTGTGATGCTGCATTTTCCGCCGCCAAAGCTGACGTTATAGGTTGCAGTGTTCCAATCAAGGGTGCTGTCGTTAAGTCGGAGTGAGAAGGAGTCCTCTTTATCGGGATAGCGTTTTGCGGCAAGAGCCTGCTCTGCATTGACAACACGGAGCATAAACCAAAGCTTGTGGTCGTGAGAAAAACCGCTGTAATCCGGAAGAAGTCGGTAGAAATCCAAAAAGTCGGGGAGATTGCCGAAGTAAACCTTTTCGTAGTGCGGAACAAAGGAATTTATGAAACCGAGCATCTGCTTCAGGGTATCGATATCGCGGTAAAGACACTCGTGTATGCTCATGGTTTTGATGTTGTTGGGATGAGCTTGAGTGAAAGAGAAAAATCCCGAGATGTTGCCTGCTGTGTTACGGAAGATGTAGGTATATATAGGCTGTGTGCAGGGAGATACACCGGCAATGCGCCTCCAAAGATTTAGGTCACGTTTAAGAGCAAGGTTGGTGTCGCTTAAAGTTTCATTATAAAAACAGTCCAGTTCCTTCAGTTGTCCCTCTTTGTCCAAGGCTTCAATGCGGGAAATATCGCATTTGAAAGCTGAAAGAGCGGAGAGAGAAATGGTTATGGAATTGGTAGGATTAATGGTCTCATAGCCGAATTTGCGGTAAAAAGGAACATTAAAAGGAGAAAGCATGGAGAAGGGAATGTTTTCCTCATGCATATAGCGGAAAATTTCAAGCAGGCAGGCTTTCATGGCTCCGAGATAGCGCATATCCGGGCGGGTGACAACATCGGCAATGCCGCAGGAGCGCTGCCAGCTGCCGTCGAAACGTATTTCGTGGCGAAATTCTGTTATGGATGTGGCAAGTGTGCCGTCGTCGGAAAAAGTTCCCCAAATTCTTGAATCGGAGACATTAACAAGCGGGTCGGAATTGCGTTCAAGACGGCGCAGCTCATCCTCTCCGTTGTTGGCAAAATGGCGTTCCCAGCCCAATGCGTGGGCGGTTCGGAACTGCTGAAAATCGTCGGTGTTGAGTAAGCGGACAAACATAAAGTGTATCCTCCATAGATAAAAGCTAAAATAAGGCGGTAGAAACTACCGCCTTATTTTATGTGGTCAAGGGTTATTATTTAACATAGAGCTTTGCGGTCTTGACACCGGAAAGGTTTCTGTTATAGATGAAGTTGGAGTAGGTGCTTGTTACACGGATCTCCAGCTTGTTGGTTCCCTCGGTGAGATAGTCTGTGATATCCACTTTATAGGGATTCCAGAGGCACTTGGTTACATAGTTGCCGTTTACGGTGACTTCTGTAACGTCGGTGGTCTCCATCTCAAGAACTACGCTGCCCTCTGCGGGAGCTGTGAACTCTGCTGTGTAGATGCCGTCGCCGGTGTGGATCGCATAACCCTGATCGTTCCAGTAGGTGAGCTCGTTGGTTGCGGGCTTCTGTGTAAGAGTGAAATCGCCGAATACACGGAAGTCACCCTTGAGAGCTGCGCAGGGAAGATCGAAGGATGCATATTTATACTCGGGAACGGTGAAGATGGCAACCAGTCTGTTCTTTCCGGGAACAGCAATGGAGCTGATATCAAACACGGGGTTAGCATAGTGCCAGAGACGTGTGGCGCCTGTCTGATAGACCTGTTCGTTGTTGAGATACCAAACCGGGGAATAGGTGGGATCGCTGACGAACTTGAGGTTTTCGGGAACGGTATCAACTGTGAAGTCGTATACACACACAACTGTCTCGCCGTATTCGGGGTTTTTGCCATCGATGGGATGCCAGCCGAACCAATCTCTCTTTGCCTTGTTGGGCATGCTTCCGATAGCTTGGCCGCGGCATGCAACCATATCTTCGGCTGTGAGAGCGTTTGCAAGGTCACAGACACGCTTGGGATTGTAGGCGCGTTTTGCTTTAATGATGTCTTCGGCAGCTTTTCCGCGGACTACCCACATATCGGGAAGAGCGGTGTTGTCGCCTTCAATGCTGAACTTGACGTTTTCAATGGCGATCTCGCCCTTGGTGCAGCAGCATACAGCGGAGGTCTGCTGTTCAACATCTGCAGCAAGCTCGATGACTACGCACTCGATGGGTTCGAGGTCTATCTCAAAGTGCTTGCCGTCGATCTTCATGTCTCTTATCTCGCCGGTCTCGGTGTTGAGGCAGCGGAAGGGAAGATCAGAGGTGATCTCACCGGTAACTTTGGTGATCTCTTTGTTGTCGCTGATGATCATTACATAATAGCTGCCGTCTTTTCTGCGGACAGCGGACATAATTCCGTCACAGGGAGTGATAGAGACAACGGATGCGGGAGCTTCGCCGATAGCGTTCTTAAGTGCTGCTGTAAAGCTGCCCATGGGAGCTCTCTGATAGGTATCTGCAAATGTGGGAGCTTCGCCCTCCATCTCGTATTCATAGCAATCGTAAACGATCATGTTTTCAATTGCGGGAGCATCGTAAACGGTCTCACCGAAGATCTTTTCGGGTTTGCCGTTAACAGCAATAACTTTACCGCCGCCCTGAGCAAATTTCTGCAGCTGGTTGAAGGTGTGCTCTTTGAGGTGGGTGGTGCCGGGGAGGATAACGAGGCTGTATTCGGAGCCTGCGAAGATGAACTTGCCGTCCTTAACTTCTGCCTGGTCGATAACCTGCTCAAAACCGTATTCAAAAGGAATGTTGAGGTTGAGAAGTGCGTTAGTGAGGTTGATAATGGTGAAGTTGAGGTCACCTGCATAAGCATTAACCGGCATGGGAGTGATGGTTGCTCTGGAGGTGGTCATAGGATAGAAGAGCAGGGTGTGAGCATCATAGGCGGTGTTGGCAACAAGATACTGCAGACCGGAAACATACTTGGTGAAGCCGTTATAGTGCTTGAACAGCGGGTTCTGCCAGTTATTGGTCATTGCGTGTGTGTCAGCACCGGGAGAGAAGGTGTAGTTGGAGCCCATGAACTGCAGGAAGTTTATGCCGTGAAGTGCAAGTCTGTTGAAGATGCGCTTCATATCACGCAGACGGATATCCCAGCCGCTGATGGTGTAGGTCTCGCTGAGTATACGCTCTTTATTGTGGAAATGTGCAGCAGAGGTTGCCAGCTTTGCGGTAACGTTGTAGTTGAAGTCACCGATACGGTAATATGTATAAATGGTATCGATTCCGGGAACGTGGAAGCGCTTGTAATATTCATAGGGGTCACCGCTTCTGTATGCTGCGCAGTAGATGCACTCTTCGGCATCGATGTGACCGGTGAAGAGAAGATTGTTTTCTTCGCACCAGTCATAGCACATCTGACAGAAAGCTTCCATAAACATATCGGCAACGGTTTCCCAATAGTCGATGTTGAGCTGTGTGCCGGTGTTGTTCATGAGTTCGTGGAGTCTGGGACGGATATCATAGCCGTTGCGCTCCTCAAATCTCTCAAGAAAACGTCTGGACCAGGGAAGGGAGGGGCGGCCACCTTCGCCTTCAACGCGCATGTCAAAAAGAACAACGGTTTCATCGGTAAAAACTCCCTTGACATAATCACCAAAGCCTTCGCCGATGTGTTTCTTATACTGCTCGTGGGTCTTATCAAGGAAAACCTGAACGGCTTCTTTATCCAAAGTATCGAGATAACCTTCACCGTTGGGGGCTACGATTTCGGAGCCCCGGCATGCAGCGTTTCTGCCGGCGATCCACTTGGTGATGTACATATCGATTGTTTTCTCTTCATCAGATTCGTTTTTCCAGACAAGTGTTTCACCGAAAACCTTTGTTTCCACTTCTTTGTCGTCAACAACGCAAAGAAGAACCTGGGGGTTGAATCTGGTTTTATCGGGGAGGGTATAGCGAAGTGTTTCACCTGCGGCAACTGTCTCGGTCATTTTGATGAGACGTGTGGAACGTGCCCAGGGCTCATCCTGAAGGACCTGTCCGCCGGCAACACCGGAAGACCAGTTGTATTCATCGTATATCCAATAATTTATACCAAGTCTTTTAGCTTCGTCTGCAGCGTGCTTGATCATGCTGAAGAAGTGCTCACCGAGATAGTCGCCCTGTGTGCCGTCGGAAGGATGGATGAAGTAATCCTTGATTCCCTCGCGGTTAAAGCCTTCGATCTGGTAGGTCATTTCCTTTTTGCTTACGTTTCCGTGGGTGAACCACATGGTGGCGGGAGTGTAACCCTCAGCACCGTTGCGAAAAGCTTCCTGAAAGTTTTTCATAGTTTGCCTCCTTGTCGGGATTTTAAATCACTACGGATTCAAGCAATAAAAACAAAATTTTTGCCGCTTGAAAATACAATATAGTTATCATAAATATAACAAGAAATGCACACGAAAGATTGTATATAATATGAATTATTTATTAACATAGAGTTAACGGGCGTTTTGGAGAAATATATAACTTTTTGAAGAAATATAATATATGTAATAAAAAGAAAAAGCCCGTTAAAAAACGGACTTTAACTATACTATTCAGATGAGCAAAGCAACAAGGTTGGCCAACGCTCTCAACGTCACCTTCAACAACAATGGCCTCTGCTCCAAGTTTTTGCAACCCTGCACTTGCTTCTCCAACATTTCAACAGTCTTTTGAGTTTCCGGGCTTTGATCTTTGGTCGTTACTTTGTAGAAAGCAAGTCATCGTCCTTCTGTTGGTTTAAAAGTTTCTTTCCCTTCCTTCTCCGCTCGAGCTCTAAAAGACCGGCTGTCCTCACTAAATTTATTAGTTTCTCTTGTTCTTCCCGAGTTAGTTTTCTCTTGGGTTCTTCCAGCTTTTTCACCATTTTTATCCTCCTCTCCGCTAAATGCCTCATCCTCACCATATGCCTCCGCAAACTTTTTGGCTTTGGTTCGGCCTTCGCTTTGTTTTTACTGCTATTTATTTTAACGTCATTTTACAAAGGAACATATTCTCGCCGTCGCTGTTTACACCTTTAACAAAAGCCTCTCCGTCTTCACGGGTGCAGAAGAGGGTGACGGGCATATCCGCAAGAACCTCTTTGCGGTAATCTATCTGGAAAGCACAGACAGATTCGTCTTCGGCGGGAGAGAGGATGTCCAGAATATAGTTGGCATATTTGGTGTTGTTAACGTGTCCGTTCACATCAATCTGAGAATAGCCGGGGACAACAATCATGCCATCCGAGACGGGGGTGAAGTTGTGCAGCTTGGTCGTCTTTTCTTCAAACACGGTTTGGGTCTCAAAGCCTTCGCTGAAAGGATAAACATCCTTGACGGCAACGGCTTTTCTCTTTTCGGTGTGGACAAGCACCCACTCGGATGTGCCTTTTACAAGAGTTTTTCCTTCGGTGGATTCTATGAGATATTCACGCTGGAAACCGAGACGGGTGGGGACGAGCGGCCAGGTATTTACGATTACGGAGGTGTGAGGATGTGCATCTTCAAGAACCTCGTATTTTACGCGCATGAGCACCCACATAACATTGTTGGCATTCATCTGTTCTGCACCGATGCCGAGTTCTTCTGCGTGAGTGCCTGCCGCCTCCTGAAAAAGATCGAGAATGGCGGAGGGGAGAAGCCTGCTGCGGGAATCAAAATCCGATGTGCGGAGATAATATTCTTTTGAAAATTTAGTGTTAAACATTAAACATCAATCCTTTTCCAAGTTGAATCGCAAAAAAATTATAACATATTTTTGGCGAAAAATCAATGCGGCGCAACGGCGGTTTCAGTCAAGAATAATTTACAATATATATGCCCATTAAATGTGTAATTTTTCTTGACGATAGATAGGTTTTGTGTTATAATACGAAAGGAATATGTTAGAAAATGTTTTGAAACATATCAAATATAACACTTTGGAGGTAAAATCAATGGAAGGCTTTGAAAAACTGGTTGAAATGTCCAATAGATACGGTTCCAACAGTGAATACGTTCTTGCGGGCGGAGGCAACACCTCTTATAAAAATGACGGAATCATGTATGTTAAGGGCTCCGGTACATCCCTTGCAACAATCAAACCCGAGGGTTTTGTTGCAATGTATATGGATAAGCTCACAGCAATGCTTAACAAAGAGTATCCCGCAGAGGATGATGCACGCGAAGCAGCAGCTCTTGTTGATATGATGGATGCAAGACTTCCGACCGAATATGCAAAGCGCCCCAGCGTTGAAGCTATCCTTCACGCTCTTTTCCCGCACACATTCGTTCTTCATGTACATCCCACACTCGTTAACGGTATGACCTGCGGCAAAGACGGCGAAAAGATCGCAGCAGAGATCTTTGGTGACGGCTTTGTTTGGATCCCCGTTACAAAACCCGGTTACATTCTTGCCTGCGTATGCAAAAAAGCAATGGATGCTTACGAAGCAAAGAACGGCAAAGTTGCCAACGTTATTATCCTCCAGAACCACGGTATCTTCTTTGCGGCGGATACAGTAGAAGAGATTGATGCTATTGTTGATGAATATATGTCCAAGCTTTCCGCAAAGGCTGCAGCTCCCGACATGAGCGACGTTGAGTTTGATGCAGACGCTGTTTGCGCAATCATTCCTCAGCTCCGTATGTGCTACAGCGCAGAGGGCAAGGCTGCTGCAACTTTCTGCACCAACGCAGCTGTTAAAAAGTATGTTGCAAGCGAAGAGAGCTTCAGCGTATTTGACAGAGCTTATTCTCCCGACCACATCGTTTACTGCAAAGCACGTCCCATGTTCCTCAAGACAGGTGCTGACGTTAAGGCTACATTCGATGCTTTTGTTGCAGCAAACAAATTTATGCCCAAGATCGTTGCCATCGAAGGTCAGGGCTTCGTAGCAATGGGTGCCAACCGCAAAGAATCCTTCACAGCTAAAGAGCTCTTTATAGATGCTATCAAGGTTACCGAGTATTCCGAGAGCTTTGGCGGACCCAACCAGCTCCCGCAGGACTTCATCGACTTCATCGTAGGTTGGGAAGTAGAGAGCTACCGCTCCAAGGCAAGCCTCTCCGGCGCAGGCGCAAAGCGTCTCACAGGCAAGATCGCTATCGTTACAGGTTCCGCTCAGGGCTTTGGCAAGGGTATTGCTGAAGAGATGGCAAAAGAAGGCGCATACCTCGTTATCGCCGACCTCAACTATGAAGGCGCAGCTGCAACCGCACAGGCTATCTGTGACCAGGTTGGTGCTAACATCGCTGTTGCCGTTAAGGTAGACGTTTCCAGCGAAGAATCCACCAAAGATATGGTTAACAAAGCCGTTCTCAACTTCGGCGGACTTGATATCTATGTAAACAACGCAGGTATTGCAAAGCCGGGCAGCCTTGAAGAGATGGATCTCAAGCTCTTCGATCTCATCACCAAGGTAAACTATCATGCTTATTACCTCGGCGCAAAATATGCTTCCCGCGTAATGAAGCTCCAGCACGCTATTGCTCCCGAATATTACGCAGATATCGTTCAGATCAACTCCAAGTCCGGTCTCGCAGGCTCCAACAAGAACTTTGCTTATGCAGGTTCCAAGTTCGGCGGAATCGGTCTTACCCAGAGCTTTGCTCTTGAGCTTGCCGATTATAACATCAAGGTCAACTCCGTTTGCCCCGGCAACTATCTCGACGGTCCGCTGTGGTCCGATCCCGAAAAGGGCCTCTTTGTAACCTACCTCAAGGCAGGCAAGGTTCCCGGCGCAAAGACAGTTGAAGATGTTCGTAAGTTCTACGAAGCAAAGGTTCCCCTTAAGAAGGGGTGTTTCCCCATCGACGTTGCACGCGCTATCTTCTATTGCGTAGAGCAGCTCGGTGAGACCGGTCAGGCTATCCCCGTATCCGGCGGACAGGAAATGCTCAACTAATTTAATTGGCTTAAATTGCAGACTGCCGTGTTTTTGCGGCGGTCTGCATTAGGGTAAAGATTTACCTGAAAAATAAAATAAAAACAGGGGATAAGGCGGAAAAGGCTGAACATTTCAGCGGTTATTATCCCAAATGGAGAAGAAAAATGGAATACCAGAAGCTTTATGAAGGTCTCAATGCGGCAACAGCACGCGAGAGATTGGAAAACCTCCACGCAATTATGGAATTGCACAACTCCGGTGCGGTTGAAATGCCGGAAAAGACCAGCAACGTAAACAACCACATCCACACAATATATTCTTTCTCTCCCTATTCTCCCACAATGGCTGCTTACCTCGCATGGAAGAACGGTCTTACCACAGCCGGTATCATGGACCACGACTCCGTAGGCGGCGCACGCGAGTTTATCGAGGCAGGAAGAATCATCGGTATTGCAACAACAGTCGGCTGCGAGATGCGCTGCTCCGTTAAGAACACCCCCTTCAACGGCAAGCTCATCAACAACCCCGACCAGAAATCAGTTGCATACCTCGCTCTCCACGGAATTCCTCACCAGAACATCGCAAGAGTTGAAGAGTTCCTCAAACCCTACCGTGAGCAGAGAAACATCCGTAACCGCAAGATGACCGACAACCTCAACACTATCCTTGCTCCTTACGGTGTAAGTCTTGATTTCGACAAAGACGTAGTTCCTCTCTCCAAAGCAGACGAGAACGGAAGCATCACTGAGCGTCACCTTCTGTTTGCCGTTTCCGCAAAGCTCATTGAGCGTTTCGGCAAGGGCGCAGCTATCGTGGATTTCCTCAAAGACGATATGAAGCTCTCCATCTCCGGCAAGATCGTCAATATGCTCAGCGATGAGAATAACCCCCATTATCAGTATGACCTTCTCGGCGCTCTCAAGGGCAACCTGGTTGAGAAGTTCTACATTGATGCAGATGCAGAATGCCCCGATATCGCAGATTTCGTAGCTCTTGCAAAAGAGGTTGGCGGCATCTCCGCTTATGCATATCTCGGTGACGTAGGTGATTCCGTAACAGGCGATAAGAAAGCACAGAAGTTCGAGGACGATTTCCTTGACGAATATGTTGACTACATCGCAAAGATCGGCTTCAATGCCATCACATATATGCCCACAAGAAACACCCTTGATCAGCTCAACAGAGTTATGAATCTGTGCGAACAGTATTCTCTCTTCCAGATCAGCGGTGAAGACATCAACTCTCCGCGTCAGAGCTTCATCTGCGAAGCACTTGCACGTCCCGAGTTCAAGCACCTTATCGTTTCCACATGGGCTCTCATCGGCCACGAGAAACACGCAACTCTGGAGCTTGAAGACGGTATGTTCTCTGCAAAAACTGTTGAAGAGTGGCCTTCTCTCTCCAAGAGAGTCAAGCACTTTGCAGCACTGGGACAGATGTAAAAAAATGTAAAACAGACCGCAGGCTTGCTTGACTGGTATGTTGGAAAATGTTATAATCATTTAGATAACAGAGGAGGCGGCAACTATCAATAACCTTAGACGAGATGAACTCAAAAAGTATATTGAGAACAAGGGAATTGTTACAATTAAAGAGTTGGCTTCGCTGTTTTCATCGGTCAGTCTTATGACCATCCACCGTGATCTTGATACGCTTGAGCAAGAAGGAAGCATCGTCAGAGTCAGGGGAGGAGCAAAGTATATCGGAGGGTCTTCCGACCATGAGCCGGCATACGAGCTCAGAGCCACAAAAAACAAAAAGGCAAAAGAGACAATCGCTCAAAAAGCGGTCAAGCTCCTCAGCGAAGGCAGAGCAGTTTTCTTTGATGCGGGAAGCACAATGATGGAACTGGCCCTTATTGTTCCTGATATTCCTGCAAGCATCATCACCAACGGTCCCAATATAGCAATGGAATTGGCAAAGCGCCCCAATGTTACTGTTAACCTCTGCGGAGGAACCCTCAACAGAACAAATATGATACTCACAGGCTCTGCCGCAACAGAAATGGTCTCCAGAATAAACATTGATATCGCATTTATCGTTGCAAGTGGTTATTCTGAAGAGGGCGGTTTCACCTGCGGAAAAGAGGCGGAGGCATTTGTTAAAAGCGAGGTCATCCGCAAAGCGAGAACAGTAGCGGTGCTGCTGGATAATTCCAAAATCGGAGCAATGCTGCCGTTTACCTTTGCCACAATGGAAGATATTGATTATCTGGTAACAGAGGCAGAAGTTCCGGAACAGACAGCCGAAGAGGCTGCCAAATATGGTGTTACATTGTTGTAAAATACCGTAAAAACTAGTTGATAGGGAAGACGGTAATAACTAAACAGTACGGCTGACCCACCGACGAGGGCAGCAAACAGTACAGTAAAATATCCCTTTCGTCGGAGAAAAGGAGTTTTATTATGCTTACAAAAGCGCTTCGCATCTACGGCAAAGAAGACCTGAGACTCGAAGAGTTCGAGCTCCCCGAAATGAAAGATGACGAGATAGTTGCAAAGGTTATCTCCGACAGTATCTGCATGTCTTCTTACAAGGCTGCAATGCAGGGTCCCGATCATAAGCGTGTACCCAACGATTGCGCAATCAACCCCACAATTATCGGACACGAGTTCTGCGGCGAGATCGTAAAGGTCGGTGCAAAATGGGCAGACAAGTTCGTTCCCGGACAGAAATTCTCCATCCAGCCCGCTCTTAACTATAAGGGCTCCCAGGATGCTCCCGGATATTCCTTCCGCTATGTAGGCGGCGATGCTACCTACGTTCTCATCCCCAACGAAGTTATGGAAATGGATTGTCTCCTTCCTTACTCCGGTGACGCTTTCTTCAAGGGCTCCCTTGCTGAACCCCTTTCCTGCGTAATCGGTACTTTCCATGCTATGTATCACACCAAACTCGGTGTATATACTCACGATATGGGTATTGTTGAGGGCGGCAAGATGGCTATCCTCGCAGGCGTTGGCCCCATGGGTCTCGCTGCTATCGACTACATCATCCACTGCGACCGTCG
>JAFSHJ010000230.1 GCA_017440425.1 Oscillospiraceae bacterium
GTGCCAGCACGGTGGGGATGCCGAGCTCGGTCAGCTGCAGAGTGAGATAGAGACTCCGATCGAGGGTTGTAACGTCTGCCACGTTTATGACGGTGTCGGGAGGAGAAGCCAGCAAAAAATTGAGTGTAAGAGTCTCTTCAAGGGTGTAGGCGGTAAGGGAGTAAAGGCCCGGAAGGTCGGTCAGCGTGTGGAGAGTGCTGCGTACGGTGCCCTCTTTCTTTTCAACGGTAACGCCGGGGAAGTTGCCAACGTGTTGGCTGCTTCCCGTGAGGGCATTGAACAGGGTGGTTTTACCGCAGTTTTGGTTTCCTACAAGGGCAAAGTGCATATCATACCTTCTTTTTAAAATTTTCTCACGGTAATCTGTGCTGCATCCGCACGGCGCAGCGTCAGCTGATATCCCCGAAGAGAGAGCCCTATGGGGTCGCCCATGGGTGCGGCACGCAGCACGGTGACAGTTGTGCGAGGGATGAGTCCCATATCCAGCAGACGGCGGCGAAGAGGACCTCCGGAAACATCGGTTATAATGCCGTGCTCTCCGGGAGAAAGCTTATCCAAAGTTACGAGAGAGGTGTTTTTCAAGGAAAATCCCCCTTTTTGCAAAGGCATTGCTGTTGCTAAAAACAAAAGCAGATGCTATAATAAAACAAGATCAATATAAATATATTGAGGAGAAGCTGAAAAATATGAGCGGTATGAGATCGATAACCGAGATTTATAATATAGGCAAAGGTCCCTCAAGTTCCCACACAATGGGACCTGAGAGGGCGGCGCTGCTTTTCAAAGATAGATATCCGCAGGCAGATGCGTTCAAGGTGATCCTTTACGGATCGCTGGCGATGACGGGCCAGGGACACGAGACCGACAGAGTTTTGCTGGAGACACTTCCCAACGCAGAAATTGAGATGAATGTAACCGCACACGAGCTGCCACATCCCAACACCATGGATTTTACCGCATATTGCGGCGGTGAGGAGCTTGGAAGCCTGCGTATTCTCAGCGTCGGCGGCGGTGCAATAGAGGTCTGCGGAGAAAAAGACACAGTTGGAACTGTATATCCTCACGGGAATTTCTCCGAAATAATGCGCTACTGCAAAAAATACGGCTGCAGCATCCATGAATATGTGAGAAGATTTGACGGCGAGCGTGCTTTCAGGCACCTTGAAAAGGTGTGGGAGACCATGCAGAAAACCGTGGAAGAGGGATTGGCGGCAGACGGCACTTTGCCCGGCGGTCTCAATATTTCGCGCAAGGCAAAATATCTCTATAACCTGCGCTGCCACAACGAGAGCTCCGGCACCACCGAGGACAGACTTATCTCTGCCTATGCCTATGCTGTGAGCGAACAAAACGCATCCGGCGGCTGTGTTGTAACAGCACCAACCTGCGGTTCCTGCGGAGTTTTGCCGGCTGTTATGTATTATATGAAGCACAATAAGGGCTTCTCCGATGATGAGATCATCAATGCGCTGGCTGTGGCGGGTATCATCGGCAACGTGATAAAAACCAACGCATCCATCAGCGGTGCGGAGTGCGGATGTCAGGCGGAGATAGGCAGCGCCTGCTCCATGACAGCGGCAGGTCTTGCCGAACTCTACGGAATGGAGATCGAAAAGGTGGAATATGCCGCCGAGGTTGCTATGGAGCACCATCTCGGTCTCACCTGCGACCCCGTCAAGGGGTTGGTGCAGATACCCTGCATCGAGCGCAATGCCGTTGCCGCAATGAGGGCGATAAATGCCGTCAGTCTGTCACATTTCTTATCAGATACGAGAAGGATATCCTTTGATGCGGTGGTGGCAACAATGTATGAGACGGGCAGAGACCTCGCCATCGGCTACCGCGAGACCTCAAAAAAGGGACTTGCCAGACTTTACGAATAAGGTTTGCACCAAATAACACAATACGGCACGATGTGCCCTGCCAGGGCAGGGCTTACGAGGAGGCTGCGCAGAGCTTCCTCGTTTGGTTTGCGGAGCAAACCCATCGTGCCGTGTTTGTGTTGTGTTTGCAGCTGCCTGCAAAAGAACAAAACCGCAGATAAAACAAAAACCGATACGATTGGATTCGTATCGGTTGATATTTTTTGTAAAGATATCAGCGTTCGAATTCGGCAATATCATCTGGGGACATAACGAAATCGGGAGCTGACATGGCATCCACCAGCTGATAGGGCTTGGTGGGACCTGCCAAAGCAACGCCCTGAATGGGGTTGCTGGTGACATAGGCAAGGCAGGCAGCAGAGGGAGAAACACCGTTTTCACGGCAGATGCGGCGCATAGTCTCAAGACGCTCAATATTTCTCGGGGTGAGGAAACGCTCCTTTGCGGGACCGTTGAGGTTGTCTATGCTCTCAAAGCCTTTAGAGAAAAAGCCTTTGGCAAGGGCAGAAAAGGCCATAACGGGCATTTTGCTCTCGGAGTAGTATTTTCTTGCATCGGCATCCATAACGCCCAGTTGGGGGTCTCCCCAGTCCTCCTTGGTTATCTGAGCGGCACTCCAAAGAATCTGGCTGACGGCAAATGGGATGCGTCCGTTTTTATTTGCCCATTCGTTGGCGGCGGCAACACGCTCGGGGCGCCAGTTGGAAACACCGAGGAGCTTTGTCTTGCCCTCTTTGGCAAACTCGTTGCACATATCCACCATCTCATCAACGGGGATGTTCTCGTCATCGCGGTGGAGCAGCCATGCATCCAGAGAGGAGATACCGAGAGCGTCAAGGCTCTTGTCGATCTCGGTGTTCAGCTGTTCAAAGGAGATGTTGGCGGCACAGCCGGAATCAAGGCGCTTGGTGAGACCTGCCTTGGTGGAGATGACCATGCCCTTTGCGCCGGAGCTCTTCAGCCATTTGCCGATGGTGCGCTCACTTGCCTGGTCGCCGTCGGGCAGCCAGTCGGCATAGGAAAAAGCGGTGTCTATAACATTGCCGCCGTGGGAAGCATAGTAATCCATCATCTCAAAGCAGTCTTTTTCGGAGATCCTTGTGCCGAAATAGCAGGTGCCGAGAACTATTTTGGAAAATTTAATTCCGCCGATATCGCAGAATTTCATATAAGTCACATCCTTGCAGATAAATGTAAGCAAATTAAGCCTATCAAGATTATAACAAAAATCAAACCCCATTGCAACAACAAGGGCAAAAGCGCAGAAAAATAATGACGGAAATAGTCATTGACATCGTGAAAAGATAAACTATAATGAAATTAGCAGGATGTAAAAAATGATGGAGGTAGCATTATGATAAACGTTGGAGTGATCGGTTTTGCCCACGGACACGTGTTTGCTTTCGGTGAGGAGTGGAACGCCCATCCCGAATACGGAGTGAATCTGACCTGCGGCTGGGACAGAGATGCAGCAAGAGGCAAAGAGGGATGCGAAAAGCTCTCCATAAAGCAGGCAGATTCGCTTGAGGCTCTGCTGGCAAGCGATATCTCTGCCGTTGTGATAACCTCCGAGACGAGCTTTCACGCAGAATACGTAAAATTGGCGGCAGAGGCAAAGAAGGATATCATACTCTATAAGCCGATGGCGCTGCATATGAGCGAGGCAGACAGCATTGTGGAAGCAGTTAACAAAAACGGTGTCAAATTCACGATGGGGTGGCAAAGCCGAACCGACCCGCAGAATGTTAAAATGCGGGAGCTGGTTCAAAATAAAACTCTCGGCAAGGTGTGCCATTATCGCCGCCGTCACGGACTTTCCACACACCTTTGGGATAACTTCGAGAACAGCTGGCACGTCGCTCCCGAATACAACAGAGATATCTTTGCAGATGATTCCGCCCATCCCATAGACATGATGCAGTGGATGTTCGGTATGCCGGAGACGGTCAGCTGCGAGATGACTACCATGGCAAACCCAAACATCATCAACGATAACGGTGTTGCGCTGTTTAAATACGGCAGCGGAATGATCGCAGAAATAACCTGCGGATTCACCACCGCTGCCGCAGAGATAACCACCGAGATATATTGTACCGGCGGCTCTATTCAACAGTATTACGGTGATGCGGTGAGTACGGCTCTGCCACGCTCGGAGCCGGGGCTGAAATGGTTTGCAAACGGCGACGACGGATGGACAGACAGCGGAATAGCAAGTCCCGGCACACACAGAGAAAGACTGGTGGCTCAGGCGGTGCACTTTGCAAACTATCTTAAAGGCGAGACACCTGCGGTCTGCACGGCGGAGGAGGGCAGAAACTCTCTGCGGCTGGTGCTTGCCTGCTATCTCTCCGCAAGAGAGGGTCGTCGTGTCTCGGTTTGGGACGAAAGAATATACGAGATCTGAATATAAACGAGGAAACTCCCTTTGTGCAAGCACAAAGGGAGTTTTTTACGGGATCAGATAAAACCAACCTCTTTAAAATCTTCCATGTTGTGGCGAATGATGTAATCGATGTAGGAGGCAACCATCTGTGCGGTGAGAAGATAGCCGCAGGGATTAAGATGTCCGTGGAGGAAGAAACGGTCGTGGAAATCCTTGGTGGTGTAATCGGGACCGTAACGGCGAAGATCCAGCAGATAGCAGTTGTCAAATATTTCCGTAAACTTCTGCAGCAGCTCTGCGTGCTCATCAAAATGTCTGTAGGCGGAAAGTGTGTCTTCGTTGGGGTTTTCCGGCATAGGGTTGATGGTGGGCATTGTCATGAGGAAAAACTTTGCGTTGGGCTGAATCTCCTTGTAGCGCTGGATTATCTTTGCATAATAACCCGCAAAGTTTTCGCTGTTTTTGTTGTAGTCCTCAAGGCAGACGTCTTCAACCGAGCCAACGGGCTGTTTGCAGCCACGGGAACCGATGAGATCGTTGACACCGAGAGCAATTATATATGCCTGCGCAGCATAGGCGGGACTCCAGAAGTTTTTGGATTCCGCAAAGCCTTTGCAGTATTCCATTGCACTCATGCCGCCGCGGGAGAAGTTGTAGACCTTGCTGCCGCACATCCTGGCGAGATACTGACCCCAGGAGTAATCGTAGTGATCGTAATAGAGGGTGTTGCCGTTGGCATCCCGCTTTTCAAATTCGCCGGAGGAAAGGCTGTCGCCAACGCAGGCAATGGTGCGGAAGATGCTGCAGTAACCGCCGTCTGTGGCAATGCGGTCAAGAGGCTGCTCGCTGTCATCCCAAAAGATAAAATCTTTATTCATAAAAGCATCTCCTTGTCTGTCAATTAAAACATCCAGGTTCCGGCTTCCACACAGATGGTCTTGCCGTCCAGCACAAGCTCTGCCTTGCAGGGCACGGTGATCTCATAGCGAACTTCGGAAGCGGTGTTTTTGATGTCGGTGTCGTTGTAGCTCCATTTTACACGGA
>JAFSHJ010000231.1 GCA_017440425.1 Oscillospiraceae bacterium
GCAGGGACGGATATCCTCAATTCTGTCTTCGATGAGCTTGGTTACCCATTCGCCGTCGGCAAGGAACTGACGTGCAACACCAACTGCATCAATTTTGCCCTCGGCAACAGCCGCAGCACCGGTTTCCATCTCCATGCGTCCTGCACAGACAACGGGGATATCCACAAACTTTTTAATATGCGCAACATCCTCGAGATTGCAGTTCTGAGGCATATACATAGGCGGATGTGCCCAATACCAGGAGTCGTAGGTTCCGTTGTCGGCGTTGAGCATATCGTAGCCGGCATCCTGAAGATATTTTGCCGCTTTTTCGGATTCTTCCATATTACGTCCCACTTCGACGTAATCTTCATCCGGCATAGCGCCCTCGCAGAAGCCCTTCATCTTGGATTCTACCGAGTAGCGGAGAGATACGGGATAATCTTCGCCGCATGCCTCTTTGATAGCCTTTACCACCTCCACGGCAAAGCGGTAGCGGTTTTCGAAGTTGCCGCCGTATTCGTCAGTGCGCTTGTTGAAAAATTCAATGGAGAACTGATCCAGCAGGTATCCCTCATGAACAGCGTGTACCTCAACACCGTCAACGCCGGCCTCTTTGCAGAGCTTTGCGGTTTTTGCAAAGGCCTCGATGATCTCGTGAATCTGCTCAACTGTCATTTCGGGACACTCGATATCGTGTGCCCAACGGGATTTCTGGGGAGAGGGAGATGCAAGCTCGTGGTTGGTGTCGATCACCGGCTTGATGAGTGCACGGGTGAACTTATTTTTGTGCATAGGTGCGATCAGCTCGGTTATTGCCCAGGAACGTCCCATGCCTGCGGTAAGCTGGATAAAGAGCTTTGCGCCGGTCTTGTGTATCTCCTCCATATAAACTTTGAGATCTTCGAACATTTTGGGGTTCTGCCAAAGCCATTTACCCCAAAATGTATCACGCAGGGGGGCGATGCCGGGGATTATGAGACCCACGTTGTTGTTTGCTCTTTCAAGGAAAAGTTTTGCTGCCTCCTTGTCAAAATGACAACCGGTGAGTTCAAACCAACCGAACAGCGAAGTGCCGCCCATGGGACACATTACGATTCGGTTTTGATCTCCACGTTGCCGACCTTCCAAGGAGTAAACAATGCATCGTACTTGGAATTCATCTCTTCTCACACTTTCCTTCTGTATTCTATGCCTTTAAGGCACAGTTAAGACAATTTTATTTGCAGAAGCTTATCGGTTAAGCTCCACCTGCACAAAATTTTCCGCTCTCACGGTATCGGGAGTAACTGCGCAATCCACCGCCAATATTTTTACACCTGCTTTTTGCGCCTGTCTGAGTGCATCACCAAATGCTTTATGGGTCTCATCGTTCGGCACCAGTTTGGTTATCTCTTTCATCTGTATCACAAACAGAATATATGCGCCGTATCCCGCTTTTGCGCACTCTGCCAGCTCATTTATGTGCTTGACTCCACGCTCGGTGGGTGCATCGGGGAATGCGGCAATTCCCTCTGTTTCAAGGGTGACACCCTTGACCTCCAAAAATGAACGCTTTTCACCATCGTCTATGCAAAAATCAAACCTTGATGCTCCGTGGGTAACTTCACGGCGGATAACTGCCTTTGCGGAAAACAATCCGCTCTCACGCAGCCACTCCTCCGCTATATCGTTTGCCGCCTGGGAATCCATATTTACTGTCAGCGGCGGTTTGCCGTCCCGCAGCTTCTCCACCGTTACAAGATCGTATCTTGTTTTGCGGGAGAGATTGTCACTCTCTTCAAGATAGACCGTCACGCCCGGAACCAGCAGCTCGCGGCACCTTCCCGTGTTTTTAACGTGAACCGTCTCTTCCCTGCCATCTATGTTTACCACCGCAATAAAGCGGTTTGGGCGGCTGACAAATATTCCTTTGGTTATTTTCCTATATTTCATAAATCCGTCATTCTGATTTCGAAAAATATTATACAAAAAGCTCTATATTGTTTATTTTACAACAAATTCCGCTCAATATCAACCCATTTCTCTCTTTTTGGCTATATTTATAAGACGTGCGCTCTCCTTCTCTGTTTTTTTGCTCTACTGTGAGTAGAAAATCAAAAACGGCTTGCCGCAAACTGCGTCAAGCCGTTTTAATATCTGTTTAATTATTATTCTTCATTCACAGCGTTCTTTTTTCTCGGATTTTTAAGGATCATACCGATCGCCATGATGACGATGAATACGATGAAATAGAACAATACCGGGAAGGAGAATGTGCCGTTTGCTTTAGCTGTGAGATACGGAGTGATTCCGTGAGCATAAATTGCTGCAAAAACCATGAATCCGCAGGCAATAATGGAAGCTGCGGGGAGAACAAAGCGCTTTACAATTCCCATATCCTTCTCTTTCTTCATCCACACAATAAAGATGGGGATATAGAGAGCATAAATGGTTACGATGGGGAGCTCGGAGGAATCGAAATTGAAGATTCCGAACCAACCGGAGGTGAGGTTTGCACCGTAGAAATAAACCAGCCAAACAGCACAGATGAACAGACCCCAGACAGAGGAGTTGGTGGTCATATTGGTTGCCTTGTCGATCTGGCTGAACATTTTGGGGTTTGGTCCTTCGTCGCGGGCAGCAATGGCATACATACCGCGTGTTGCACCAACCATAAGTCCGTTGAGTGTGCCGAGGCAGGAGACAACAATGCAGATATTGAGCAGAGCGCCGCCAACATTGCCGAAAATGTTTCTGAAAGCGGTGGTTGCGCCCTCTTCCATGAGAACAGCATTGGATGCGCCGCCTGCAACACCGATGTAATAGAGAACGTATGCAGAAACAACGATTATTGAACCGATGAGCAATGCGAGGGGCAGATTTTTCTTCGGGTTTTTAAGCTCGGAGTTGATGGATGTTGCAACTATCCAGCCCTCGTAAGCAAATACGGTCGCTACGATGGCAGCAAAAAGTCCGCCGCTTGTGCCGCCCACAGCTTCTGAAACAACTGTGTTGAAGTTATCTGTGAGTGTGCCGCTGGCAAAACCGACGATAGTGCCCACAATTGCCATCAAAGTGATGGGAATAAGTTTTATAACAGTTGCGCTTACCTGGAATTTACCTGCAATCTTCGGAGAGAGAGCATTCATTGCGAAGGATGCAATGAGGAAGAAGCCGGAAAGGGCAAGAACTTCGGGACCGGTCATATCCCAACCGAAAAGAACACCGAAATATCTTGCGGAAACCCATGCAAGAACAGATGTCATGCCGGGATAGTAGATGTTTACCATAAACCATGCAATGATATATGCATAGCCTTTGCCGCAGGTTGCTTCTGCGTAGTCAACAAGACCGTTGACCTTTTCGTATTTTGTTGCCATCACAGCAAACTGTGCGGAACAGATGATCATAAGCAAGCCGGTGATCACCCATGCAGCAATTCCGAGAGGCATATTGCCGCCGGTTGCATTCAAAACGTTCTGCGCTTTAAAAAACACACCGGAACCGATAACTGTTCCAACAACCATACATATGGCTGTAACCAAACCGTATTTTCTAGTAAGTTTCTCCATTTGAACTACTCCCAATTTTAAATTTTCATACGGGCAGACATTTGCCTATTTATAAATTTACCATATTTTTCTTAAAATGTAAAGCATTATTGCAAAATTTTGTCACATTCTGCAATTTTCTCGGTTTTCTGCAATGCGTATAGCCTCAAGGGTGTATTCCGCATTGAGTCTGGGCTGCTCGATATATTTATCAAACATTCCCACCAGCACGCCATCTGTGGGTTTCATGGAGCAAAAAGCCTCCACAAAGGCGCTGCGCACCTGCTCCTGGGTTGCACATCTTCTGCCCGCACCGAGTATTTTAAGTGCAAAGGTGGGGGCTTCCAGCTGCCTGATAACGTTATACATAACGGGGATATCGCTTTCCTCAAAGCGCTCGCCCTCCGGGTTTACATCGTGAGAGCGGTCGGTCTGGGAGAGATTATAGAGGGATGCCATATAATAATCCGGTGCAAGACCCTTTTCCTGCGCATATTCCAGCACCTGCGGAAAATGTGCGCAGATCCCTGCAGGAACGTTCTTGCGTCTTATCTTATCCAGCAGACCTTCCAGTTTATCCAGCATTCCCGCAAGATACAGATTATCCGCCAGCTCGCCGTGGATACACACCGCAGCAGGGTCGTATTTCATCATTTCGTCCAACTCTTCATCGAATGTGGTCAGGTTTTTGCCCGACTGAGCCAGCCAAAGCAGTTTTCCGCCGGATCTGCGGTAGCGGTCTATCAACCCCATCACAGGCATGCTTCCGCGGGACTGCACGGCATTTATGCCTGCTTCCTCACATCTTCGAAGCATTGCAAATGCCTGCTCCTCGCTGAAATAGCTCTTCATATCCGCATCTGTTGCCTCATCCATATGAGATTTTCCAGTAAACGGGTTGCTTCCCACGATGAGTTTTGTAACTTCCACATCGCCTATCTTCATTGTCGGCAGCATATTTTTTCTCCTAACACTTTTCTGTTTAATGTTTTGCAGAAAACATTATAACATATATTGGTGCACAATCCATACCTGCAGCGCATTACCGCAGGTATGGATCGTTCAAGAAGTTTTTATATTACTTTTTTTCGTTGCGCAGCTTTTTATAAAGCACGAACATTGTTACCGTAACTGCTGCAAGCAGAACCATTGTAACAATCCACAGCCACATGCAGGGGCAGTTGAAGCCGCATTTTACGGGTACTGTCATTGCGGGAACATCTTCCTCTGTGGCTGTTGCGGTGATGGTATAGCTCTTCTCTTTGCCGTCTGCAGCCGTTACTGTGACCTTAAAGCGCTGCTCGGATCCTTCGGCCTCTTCCTCAACCACTTTCACTGTGGCATCGGGGTCTGCCGTCTCCGCGATGATATCTTCGATATCGATCTCGCCGTCGGTCAAGACGGTATATTCAGTTATATTGCTGCTGAATGCGGGGCTAAGCTCGCCGTCGATTACCTTCGGATCTTTCAGGTCCGCGGAAGGAGCCTCATCCTCCTTATCGTCCTTGCCGTCATCCTCATCCTTGGAGGATTTGCTCTCCTCGCTGCTCTCTTCAGAGGAGGATTCGGAGCTATCCTCGGGTTTGGAGGATTCATCTTCGGAGGGTTTGCTGCTCTCTTCAGGTTTTTTGCCGTCATCCGGCTTTTTGCTCTCCTCCGGCTTGCTGCTCTCCTCGGAGGATTCTTCCGACTCTTCGGGAGCTTTTTCACGGGTGACGGTTATAGTATATTCCTTTGTTTCGCCGTCGGGGGAGCTTACGGTGATGACAACACGCTTGCTCTCACCCTCTGCAACGGAGGTATCGCTTACGGACACGGATGCGTTGCTGTCGGCTGCCGTTGCGGAAATTTTCGCTTTGCTCTCGCTGTGCGAAATTCTTGCGGTATAATCTGTGACAGCGGGACTGAATTTCGGGCTCATTATGCCGTTGCTTACAGTAAGGTTTTTAAGGCTAAGATCAACCTGCTCTTTGACAAGCACGGTGCTGTAGGAGCCGAAAATATCCATATCCGCATTTCCGTCGGAAGCCATACCGTTGCACTCCACACTTATGCGTGTGCCGACTGCAAGGCTTGGATCCACCTGAAATGTGGCGTTGAATACATCGCTGCTGCCGTTGATGAGATTGGTCTGGTCGTTATCATAGACCAAAACCTGGTCTCCGTTTGACTCAGCCACCCAGCTTCCGCCGATGGCGGCGGAAGTGCTGACGAGTGTGAGCTGTGAACTGTCATAGGACAAGGTGCAATCCACACCAAAGATGTTGGTGCCGCTTACACCGAATGTCAGTGTAATGGTGTCCCCTGCCTTAACGGCATCGGGGCCGCTGAGATATCCCGAAGCGGGTGCCGCACCTGCAACTACCGTGAAGAGTCCCAGGCACAGAAGCATCATCAATGCCAGACAAATAATCTTTTTCATAATCTTCACTCCTTATCTGGCAGTAATGCTGCCCTTCTTCAGAATGTATGCCTTGCTCTGCACGAAATCGGTGATGGTTATTTTGCCCTCGCCCGTGAGGTCTGCCGCCATTTCGTAAAATTCATCAAGGGTGAGCTTCTTGAGGAGAACAGATTTGATGTTGAGCATATCGGTGATGGTGGACTTACCGTCGCCGTTGAGGTCGCCGGTGACAACTGCCGTTACGGAATCCTTGACTGTGCTGCCAAACATAAGCTTAACAACCATTCCCGTGCCGACTTTGGTGTCTCCGCTGACTTCCATGTCACCATCGAATACGCGGATATACTCTTTCTCGTTGATACCGTCGATGAGCTCTGCAACTGTTGTGCCGAGAGGTATCTTGCGGATGACGCCGTCTGCAACTGCGTATACATCGGAGGTGATGCGGTCGGGTACAGACAGGCGGCTGCCCTCATCGATAACTGTATCGGTGGCATCGCAGCGGTCGCACTTGGCGGTCTTGGTGCCGTCGGAATCAACTGTTGCGTTGTTGTCGCTCACATAGTTTGTGAAGCTGTGACCCAGCTCCTTTGTCTCATCCGAGGTGTAGCTGTTGCCGCACTCTGTGCAGGTGTGGGTGGTGTATCCGCCCTCTGTGCAGGTGGGTTCGGTGACAACGCTCTCGTAGCTGTGTTTGATGTTCAGCTCTGCTGCAAAGGTGACATCCTCGGTGACAACATACTTGCCCTCTTCCACAGCAACACCGTTTGCGGTGATGCCTGCAAGCTCATAGTGGCTGTCTGCGGAAACTGTGACGGTGAGCTCGGTGTTTTCCTCAACCGCAGCGCCGTTTTCGATCTCCACATCGCCCATCATCACCTTGATGCTGCCGCCGGTAAGTTCTTCGGGCAATGTCACTTTGTAAAGCACCTTTTCTGTCTTTTCAACGAAGGGAGCTTCCATTCCGCTGAAATCGAGAGGCATATCCACATTGGAAAGTGTTACCTTTACGCCGTTTTCTGTCAAAGCATATTCTGCCTTGGTTTCGGAGCCTGCCTCTTCGAGGATATTGCCGATCTGTTCACGGAGTTTTTCCATGTTCGTCTCGTAGCCCTCTGCGCTTGCTGCAGTGATGACCGCTGTGCCGCCCTTTGCGATCTGTGCGGTCTTGGTTGCGCCGGTCTCATCAACTGCGCCTTCTTCACTGATTCCGTCTGCCACAAAGGTGATATCCATTGTGCCCATCAGTTTTTCCTCATATTTGGGTTCTTCGGGCTCGGTGGGAGTATCGGGATCTGTGGGAGTTTCAGGATCTGTAGGCACTTCGGGATCTGTAGGCGCTTCGGGATCTGTGGGAGCTTCGGGATCTTCTGTAATTTCAACAAGTTCTTTGAACTCGGTGGGGATCGTTACTGCATAGGTGGGCAGAGTGATGAAATCTGCAACGATATCCATATCCACCACCAAAGCGTCAACTGCGTAGGTGTAGGTGTTGGTATCTGCATCGTACTCTGTGGATACCTCTACACCGTTGATGGTGAGACTGTTCAGCTTGCTTGCTGCATAGGGCTTGAGAACAAGCTCTATTCTGCTGCCGCCGCGGATCTCGTTTTCTGCTGCCAATGTGCCGTTGAAATCTTCATCCATTACGGTGAGGAGGTAGCTGCCCTTCATTTCGCCGTCGCCGTTGACTGTGCAGGTGACATCGAACTTTTCACGGCGGAACTTTGCGCCGATGGTGACGTTCTCATCCACTTTCTGCAATGTGATGCTGTCGCCGTTCTGTGTGTATTCCGCACCTTCAACAGTCCAGCTGTAGAGATAGCAGCCTACGTCCACGGAAGCAGTAACGGTGAGGTTTTCGCCCTCGAGGACGGTCACTGTGCCGGTGGATGCCATTTCAACCGTGGTATCGCCGGCTTTTACTGTGCCGGTACCGTTCTCATAGCTGTTGGTGGTTATTGTTACGGTGTATTCTGGGATCTTCTCGAAGGTTGCTGTTACGGTCATCTCTTCTGTGCCGGGCATTACCAGGCAGGCATCGCCGCCGGTTGCGGTCACGCCTTCGCTCCAGCCGATAAATCTGTAGCCATCATCAGCTTTTGCGGTGAGAAGAACGGTATCCACGCTTGTGACAGTTATGCTGTCGCATTCCAAAGTCTCTTCGCCGATGGCAGCGGTGACACTTCCGCCCTCGGTTGCATCAATGTTGATGATGCGCTCGGGAGCCTTGAACACTACCTTGACCTCGTGGCTTGCAGCCAGGTTTTCAAGTGTGAGTGTGTTCTTTGTGTGACCCTCCTGCAGCACTCCGTCCACATACCATGCTTCGACAACACAGTATTTATCTGCAACTGCTGTGAAGGTGATGGTGCTCTCCTCCAGCACTTCGTCGCCGGAGGCAACTGCTGTGCCATCAACTGCTGCGCTGATCGCGCCGGGGCCTTCTGCGCTGTAATCGATGATCACGGCATTTTCGTTGATGTAATCTGCGGTTATCACATATTTCTTGCCGTATTCGGTTGTGAATGTGAGTGTGCGTGCTTCTTCATCAACTGTGTAACCGGCTGCATTCATTACGCTCTCGCCGTTTACATACCATGTTCTTACGTTATATTTTTCGTTGGGCAGTGCTGTGATGACAAGCTCTGTGCCAACGGGTACATAGGTGCCTTCGGTCTCTTTGCCGTCCACAACAAATTTTGCAATTGTGCCGTTTACTGCATCTGTGTTATCCACAGCCACCCAAACATCGGTGGAAAGATATACGTCGATGGTTTTGAGATATACTGTGCCGTCGGCATTTTCATATTTTGCGGTCACCTTCATTGCGCCGTCGATGCCGGTCTCTTCGGGAGAGACGGTGAGCACGCCGGAGGTGCTGTCGATATATGTTGCCTTGAGGCGGTTGCCCCACAGACTCCAGCTTACTTTGGAGGAATCTGCCTCGCTGCCGTCATCCATTGTAACTGCTGCAAGGAAGTTCCAGCTCTTGGAGAAGCCGTTGGTTGCTGTGTGGTGCAGGGTGTAGCTGCCATCACCGGAGGGAGTCTCGTTTTCGCAGGTGATGTCTATGTTTTCTGCCTTGGGAACAACGATGATGTGTATTATTGCCGAGCCGAGCTTAATTGTCTTTGCTGTGTCGGCATAGGATGTTACGGTTACAACAACGGGGGTAGTTGCACCGGAAACAGCCTCGTCCGCGCCGATGGTGACAACTGCGGATGCGCCGTTGTTTTCAACCACAGTCTCTGCGGAGGTGTTGCCGCTGATCACCCACTCGTAACCCATTACTCTTGTGCCGGTGTAAGAGGTGGTTATCTTGACCGTTTCGCCTCTGCCGACTGTCTTTTCAATGGGCTCTGCTCTCAGGTCGCCGCTGATGCGGTCCACATCTGTAATGTTGAGAGCAATGTCGCTGTAATAATAGGTGTTGTCGCTGGTGCTTTCATCGTAGAAGAATACACGAATTGTGTATGCTCCTATCTCCAGAGCACTCAATGTCTCGGAAGAGATGGAGAGGGTGTTGGCCACGGAGAGATCTTCGCTGCGGATCCAGGTGTATTCGCTGCCGTTTGTCCACTCCTCGGAGCTGCCGTCACCGTATATTATTGTGACATAGCCCTCTGCATCGTCCTGCTTTGCAGGATCTTCTGCTTTGTCGAATCTGCGGATCTGTCCGTCATAGATGGGTTCGAACACCTTGATCTCTGCATTTTCAAGACCGCTTACATTATCTGCGCCTCTGGTCTTATCAAAGGTCAATTCTGTGGGATCCAGCTCTGCCTCTTCTGTGTTGCGGTAGAAGCTGAGATATTTCATCGTGCCGTCAACGGTATCGCTCTCCTGAACGGTGGAGGTTGCAGAGTTTTCGCCTGCGTTCATCTTCCAACCTCTGCCGTATGGGATAATGTTGCCGTCAGCATCTTTATAGGAGATGATGATGTCCATATCGTTGCCGACCAGACCTGTAAAGCCGGATGCCTCGAAGGATTTTACGTTGTTGAGCAAAATCTTAACATCTTCGCCTTTGTATGCTCCGCTTTCGGGATCTGTTGTTCCAACTCCGAGGATCGCCGACTGCAGGCTGTTAACGGTAAGGGTATCGTTTCCGCTTTCGCTTATCAGCTCAACGTGATATTCCTTGCCGCTGTCTTCCTCGGGATCCATCGGGTTAAGGCCTTCGCTTAAGTAGTTGTCACCGATGAGATATACGGGTATTGCGTCAACTGTGACACTTTTGAGATCCGCGTTGTCCAGCGTCAGCGAATTTGCGTCGCTGTCATCCACATGGATACCGTAGGTACCGCTGTAGGAACCGCTGATAGCATAATCGTATTTTACGCCGTCGCTGCCTTCGTTCACCGTGATTCTGCTGAAGCTGAACTCTACACCGGGATCTGCGGGGGTGTAGGTGTAGGTGCAAGGCTCAAGATAGAGTGTTATTACGTTGACGTAAGCAACAATGGTATATCCGGGATCTTCGCTGAATTTGTCGCTTTGAGTGAACTCGCTCTTTGTAATGAACTTGATCTTGCTGTTAGCTTCATCGAGGTAATAGTATCCGATTGCAAAATTATTTTCGTTATATTCGCTCATTACAACGGGACCTGTGTAGGTCTTGTCACCCACGGTTACCGCAAGTTTGAGTCCTTCATTGTTGTTTTGTGCCTGAGTGAGGGGGCTGAGACGGATGCTGTAGTATTCGTTGAAGTAACCGTCTATACCCAACCAGTCACCTTCGGTTACCCAGTTGCCTCCGCTGATTAAGGGTACGCTTGCCAAAACATCATAGCCGTTGTTGTTATATTCGCTGTAGGCTCTTTCTTTGCTGCTTACTGTGTGAGTATCCTCCATGAAGCGCAGATTGTAGCCTGAAGGATAATATACTCTGAGGCTGCTTGTATCACCGACTGTCACTCTGCCTTTTTTAAGGATATCGTTTGCTGTAAGCTCCATAACACCGTTATAGACCATGATATTTTTTGCAATATCCAAAGCGTAGGTTTCCGCCTCAACAGCCAGCTCGCCGTTATAGACATACAGATCTCTGCCGATATCCATGCCATAGTATGCATTCTTTACGCGGACAATGGGTTTATCGCTGCCGTTCTCTGTGCCTACTACCACAGTGCTTGCCACAATGCCGATGGCTGTCTCTTTGGCATCCACATTCACTGCGGCACTGTTCGTCACGGTGAGGTCTCCGATCACATAGATACCGCCGTGATATATGCCGTCGCTCTTTACGTTGACGGTAACTCTGCCGCTCACGTCGAGATCGCCGTATACAGTGATTCCGTAGGTCACGTTGCTGTTGCCGCTTACCGTAAGGCTGCCGGTGCCGCGCACTGCAGTTGTGTTGGAGGAGGATTTCACAACAGTGCTGCTGTTGCCCGTCATCTTAACGCTGTTGCTGCCGGTAACGGTGAGGATCGTCTCTGTTGCCTCAAAGAAGATGGCTGCGCCGTTCTTTGTGCCGCTTGTAAGGTTGATATCGTAAAGTGTTGCGCTTTCTGCCTCCACCTTGATGGTGAGGTTGGGGGCAACGGAAGTATCGTTTGTGCCGCCGATGGAGAGGTTAGATCTTTCAATCACCAACATCTGGTTGGGAGCGTCATAACTCCAGCCGCTGCCCTTGAGCGCGGAGATATCGGTGCCGTTTACCGTGATGCCAACCTCCTTGAAATCCACGGTAACTGTGTGGTGGTCGCGGACATCATATATTGTATAGATGCGTCCTTCCGCTGTGTCTTTATAGGTATAGTTTCCGCCTTTTTCTTCTGCAATAAATTCTTTTCCGTTGGCATAGACCTTATCCAGAAGTGTAAGGCCGTCGCCGCTGAGGATGAAGGAGAAGCTGTTGCCGGAAACCACACTTGCCACGCAGTTATATTCGGACAAGGTGAGGTAGTTCAGCTCTTCGCTGATGGTGGGCCAGGAAATTATGTTATAGGTTGTTGCCGCAAAGATGGGAGTAAGGTGGAAGTCCTCGGTCACCTCGGGGATGACGTAACGCAGGGACGTTGCCTTTACCTCCTGCTCCGGGCTTGTGGTGGGTTTAATGTTCCAATAGGTTACCGTCCAGCCGGTTTTGGGGGTGATGAGAACATCAAAGTCATCCTTGTCGTGAACATAGATGTCGTCGCCCTCTCTGAATGCACCCTCCGGCAGGTTGAAGGAATATTCACCGTAGTTCTCGATATTCTCGACAGTTACCTTGTGGAGGTCCTTCTCGGTGATATGTACGGTTATTGTGTCATCTGCGCTGATCTCGCTGATAACGTAGCTTGTGCCGGATGCATAAACCGTTACATTTTCTGCGCTGTATTCCAGTGTGCCGTCAACGGGGCTTACAAAATAGTATGTCTCTTTGCCGCCCGTTGCGTTTTCTGCAGTATACCAATAGGCACTGCCCTTGGTGAGCTCATCCCCTGCCGCAGCTTCCACAGCCAGCTTGTTCTGCTCGGTTGTGGCTGTCACTTTGGTGGAGGATGCGGTCCATCCATCCAGCAGATAATAGCCGGGATAGCTTATCTCTGCTCTGATGCTGCTGCCGCCGGGAACATTCTCCAATGTAACGGAGGCAGTTTCCTTGTTATAGACAAATACGCTCTCCTTACCGTCCACGGTGTAGGTTATCTTTGCATCCACCGGCTGTGCGGATTTTTCTTCCACATCAAACACCAGCGTTACATCGTATTCGTTTCTTATGGTGCTGCCGTATACACTTGTATCCTCTGTGATGGAGAAGACATATGTGCCCTTTTCGTAATCGGCAACGCCCTGACTGCTGGAGACAA
>JAFSHJ010000232.1 GCA_017440425.1 Oscillospiraceae bacterium
CCCAATGGTTGAGACGCCGCTGCAGGCGGCGGAGAGGGCGGGACTTCAAGTTAAATCTGCACCTTTTTTCTCACTTTAAATTTATCCGGCAGTTTCGGAAAAGCCATCCCCAACAGACGGTACAAGCCGTATCCCACAGCACCGCCGAGGGTATTCATCCACAAATCGTCTATGTCGGTCCAGCGCGGCTGAGGCAGCTGGCAGAGCTCGATAAAAAGCGATATTGCAAAAGTTATCAGCACAGCCTTGCCGAAACCGACTTTTCTCCACAGCAGCGCCGTGAAAAAGCCTATTGGCGCAAACATTCCGATGTTGCCAAGCAGATTTATTATAAAATAGCTTCTGTTGCCTGCTTTGAACTCCCGCACTGAATCTGCAAATATTTTGAACGGAACCCAGTTGATCCCGCCTTCCCCATTTTGCACAATTCCTATACCGCTTGCGGTTATCTCAATTTTTGGAATGATCGTCTGTGAGAAAAGTCCGGCCATGAAAAGCAGAAACAACAGCATTGCGCACTCTCTCAAAACCGTTGTGTGCTCTCCTTTTTTTGAGATGCAGTAGATCCTTACACCTCGGAAAATTGCTATAAACGGCAGCGAAATCAAAATATACGGCAGCATATCCATAACGTGTCTCATTATGCTCTGCACAGACATCTCTCCCCTGTTTTTTATTAAATTATGCGGGACACAGTTTAAGATGCTTATAACATTTTTCTTAAAACTTTCTTAAATGCAAAAACGGTATAGTTTTTCTATACCGTTTGATTTTTTATTTATATTCGGAGGTGATTCCGAAATATTCTTCCAGACAAAGACCGCTGTCGTAGACCTTTTTTGCCAGTTCTTTGCCAAGATAGCGGATATGCCACGGCTCATACTTATAGCCTGTGATATCCTCTTTTCCTTCGGGATAGCGGATTATAAAGCCGTATTTCCAACAGTTTTCGGCAAGCCATATTCCCTCTTTGGTATCCGCAAATGCAAATTTAAGGGAGTTTACGTCCATTGCCAGGCCGGATTGATGCTCGGAATGTCCCGGGCGTGCGGAAATTGTATCGGCATATTCTTTGCCGTACTGTTTTACCCATCCGTTATATGTGTTCTGCTGTGTCTGGTAACTGCGGAAACCAGAAATTATTTCAAGCTTTATTCCCTGCTTTTTGGCATCTGCCTGCATGACCTGAAAAGCCTTGTAGGTGCCGCCGGTGAATCCGGGAGCGTAATCCTTGGGCAAAGTATAGGTCTTATTCACTATAACCGCGCCGTCGATATAGGTTATGCCGTCCTTCACCACGATATCGTAGCCTTTGGAGGTTTTGCCCACAACGTTTCCCTCTACTGCGGAGCTGCTCTCGCTGCTTTCGCTGCTTTCCGAAGACTGCTGCGATGAGGCTTGCTCCCCGGAAGAGCTTTCCGACTCTTCCTCGCTGCTCTGCTGCTCTTCAGCCTCCGAAGACGCAGTTTCCTCCTCCGAGCTGCTGTCGGATGTCTCATCCGAAGCTGCATTTGATGAGCTCTCCTTCGGTTTTGAGGAACTTTCGGAGGATGAGCTATCACCCATCGATACATCCGAGCTGAATGCATCGCCGAAGTGATAGCTACAGCCGGAAAGGATCAGCACAAAACAAAGTATCAGCGCAATATACCAAAATTTATTTTTCGGCATGTTCCTCACTCTTTTTCTTTTTGCCGCCGATAGAGAGCTTGCTCTCCGTACCTTTGATAAGGCGGCCTATATTCTGATAGTGCTTGCCGATTACGATGATCGCAAAAATAA
>JAFSHJ010000233.1 GCA_017440425.1 Oscillospiraceae bacterium
AGCGAAGCTGACTGAAGGATTGTTTTGTGGAGATTATTGTTTTTACAATCCCTCCGTCACGGCGTTGCCGTGCCACCTCCCTTTACACAAGGGAGGCTTGGTTTTAGTCCCGTATGAGCGGGTTTACATAACAAATGCCCGGCTGACAGGCAGATAAAAGACGCACTTGTGCGTAGCCTGTAGTATTAGGGCTATGCCCGAAACTGAAATATCCCCCCGTTTTACGGGGGGATATTTATTGTTGTTTGTATAATTGAAAATTAAGAGAACTGCGCCTCAAACATTTCGCGGTAGAAGCCGCGTTTTTGCATCAGTTCGGTGTGCGTGCCCGTCTCCACAATTTTGCCGTCACGCACCACAAGAATAACGTCCGCATTTTGAATGGTGGAGAGGCGGTGGGCAATGACAAAGCAGGTCTTGTCCGCCATAATGCGCCTCATCGCCTGCTGAATGCGCCGCTCGGTGCGGGTGTCAACGTTGGAGGTGGCCTCGTCCAAAATCAGCAGCTTTGCATCGATGAGTATTGCTCTTGCAATGGTGAGCAGCTGCTTTTGTCCCTTGGAGATGTTGCTGCCGTCGTCATCCAGCACCGTGTCGTAGCCGTTGGGAAGCTGCTCCACAAACTGGGCAATTCCGGCTTCACGGCAGGCATTGGCAACGTCCTCTTTGGTGGCGCCCTCCTTGCCGTAGGAGATGTTTTCATATATCGTGCCGCCAAACAGCCAAGTGTCCTGCAGCACCATGGAATAGGCACGGCGCAGGGAGGAGCGGGTTATGTTGGTGATGGGCTCACCGTCCAGCAGGATCGTGCCGCTTTGGGGATCGTAAAACCTCATCAGCAGGTTGATGATGGTGGTTTTGCCTGCACCCGTGGGACCGACTATTGCAACAAGGCTGCCTGCTTTAACGTTGAGACTGAGATCTTTGATGACCTCCACATCCTCAACATAGCTGAAGTTGATGTTTTTAAGCTCCACGTTGCCGCAAACCTCGGTGAGCTCTTTTGCGGTGATGGAGTCCTCTTTTTCGCCGGGCTCGTCCAAAAGCCTGAACACACGCTCTGCCGCAGAGATGGCAGACTGCAGGTCGCCGATGATGTTGGCGATCTCGTTGACGGGACCTGCAAATTTTCGGGAATAGAGCACGAAGGAGGAGATGCCGCCCACGGTGAGCGAGCCTGCAAGATAGAGCAGAGCACCGAAAACACCCACAAGTGAGAGTGCAAGGTTGTTGATGAAGCCGACGATGGGACCGACAATGCGTCCGTAATATTCGGATTTGTAATAGGCCTCGGTGGCTTCGCGGTTGAAGCTGTAAAGGCGGTCGATGGTGTTGTCCTCACGGTTGAACGCCTTGATGGTGCGCTGACCGGTAATCATCTCCTCAACAAAGCCGTTGAGCTCGCCCAGCTTTTTGGAGCGGGCACGGAAAAGCGGCTTGGTGCGTGAGGTTATCATGCGGATGAGCACCACCGAAAGGGGGAAGGTGAAGGCAAAAATAATTGAGAGCTTGGGTGAGATGCTTATCATCATTGCCAGCGAGCCCACAATGGTGACGGTGCTGGAGAATATCTGCACAATGTCGCTGGAGAGAGAGGTGTTGATGGTGTCCACATCGTAGGAGATGCGGCTGAGGATGTCACCGGTCTGGCTGCGGTCAAACCAGCCGACGGGCAGCTTTGCCATCTTCTCAAAAATCTCTTTTCGCATTTGGTATACGGTGTCCTGGCTTATCTTTATCATCAGCACCGAAAGAATATAGGAAAAAACAGCCGAAACAACGTAGCAGATTATCATGAGAAGGGCATAGTCAAACACGGCAGGCAGATCAACTTTGCCTATACCCGCTTCCAGCAGGTCGATGGCTTTGCCGGAGATATAGGGTCCCGTCAGCGCCAGCAGGTTGCCCACCACCGAAACGGCTATTGCCAGCAGTAAAAACCAGCCGTCAATGCGCAGCAGATAACGGATGAGGCGGAAAAGTATGGCACGTTTGCGTCCGGAGGAGGTGTTTCTCTCATCAGTCATTTTCGGCACCTCCCATCTGCACTTCATAGGTCTCACGGTAGACAGCGCAGCTCTCCATCAGCTCGGCGTGGCTGCCGCAGCCAATAATTTTACCTTCGTCAATTACAAGAATGCGCTGGGAATGCATAATGGAGCTGACCCGCTGCGCAATAATTATCTTGGTGGAGTCTGTTATGGTTGCAAGATTCTCACGCAGCTGTGCATCTGTGAGATAATCCAGCGCGCTGGAGCTGTCATCCAGGATCAGTATCTCGGGAGAGCCTGCCAACGCACGGGCGATCATCAAACGCTGCTTTTGTCCGCCGCTGAAGTTTGCACCCTTGATGGCAACTTCTGTGGCAGGGTCATCTATAAACTCGTCTGCGCAGGAATTTTTAATGGCTTTTTCAATGTCCTCCATAGAGATGCTGCGGTCAAAATTCAGGTTGTCCGCAACGGTGCCTGCAAAGAGAATATCGTTTTGGAACACAACACCGAAGTGCCTGCGGAGCTCTTTTGCGGAAAGAGTGGTTATATCGGTGCCGCCCACGGATATCCTGCCCGAATCGGGGGAGTAGAAGCGCAGCAGCAGCCGCAAAAGTGTGGATTTTCCCGAGCCGGTGGCGCCCAAAATACCAAGAGTCTCCCCTTTGCCGATGGAGAAGCTGATATCCTGCAGCAAAAAGCCGCTGTCGGGATATTTGAAGCTGACGTTTTCAAAGCAGACGGCAGGTGCATCGGCGGAGAGCGGTTCGGTGCGGATCTCCGAAGCGGAATCCAGCATAGGTTCGCATTCGCAGTCCATAACCTCAAAAATGCGTCCCGCAGAGGCGGATGCACGGGAAAACATGGTGAAAAGACGGGTGACGGCAAGCAGAGCATTGAATATCATTGTTATGTAGGACATGAATGCAATAATTTTGCCCGGTTCGGTAAGTCCTGCGTTTACACGGTAGGCACCCACTATTATGACCGCAACCAGCGAAAGGTTGAGGATGATGCTCATTATGGGGTTTACCCCTGCCATTGTGCGTCCCGCAACTCTTTCTGCGGTGGTGAGCCTGCGGTTTTTCTCTTCAAAGCGCAGCTTTTCGTGCTCGCCCTTGGAGAGCGCCTTGATAACACGCACACCGGTTATGTTTTCACGGGCAACACGTATCATATCGTCACCGGAGCGGCGGGCGGTTTTATAGAGCTTGACGCCCTTGCGGGAGATGAACACGGTTATCGCAGCCAAAATCGGCATTGCGGATATCATTACCAGCGAGAGCACGGGATCGAGGGTAAGGGTGATGACGATGCCGCCCAGCATTATCATGGGAGCACGCACACCCATGCGCTGCAAAACACCCAGCACGCGGTGGGTCTCGTATGTATCCGAGGTCATTCGGGAGATGAGGGAGGGAATGGTGAATCGGTCGATATCGGCAGATGAAAGTTTGATTATTTTTGTAAAAAGATCGTGGCGCATCCGCTCGGTGGCATCGCCGGAGACAGCTGCGGAGACACGGTTTGCCCACACGTTGAACACAACCGCCATCAGCGAGCACAGCACCATTCCGCCGCCCCAAAGCAAAACCGCAGTTGTGTTTTTGGTGGGGATGATATCATCCACGATGTGCGCCAGGATCCACGGTATAAACAGCTCTGCAACAGATGCCGTCATCTTCATTGCAAGACCGCCGCACATCTGCCAGAAACATTCTTTCAGATACAAAAATACCCGTTTCATAAATGCTCCAATAATCAAATAAAATATGGTTTAATTATATCACAATTTAAATCGGATAAAAAGGTTTTTAACTGAACAAAATAAAAAAGTTCTCCGCCGAAGAGGTGTGTTTCGGCGGAGAAAAGGAGCAAACCGTAAAAAAGGAAGTCTGTCTTAAAATTAAAATGTGTTTTTATTTGCGTGTATTTTGGCGATCGCCTCGCTGCACAGAGCTTTCAACTCGGCATCGTCGGTGTTTTCGGCAAAATGTGAGACATGAGATACAGCAGAAGCTCTGCCCAGCTCTCCCAAAGAGATTATTGCCTGCCTGCGAACGGAAATATCGCTGTCACGCAGCATTGTGATGAGCATATTGTAGCTCTCATCCACACGGCTTTGTGCAATAGCTTTTGCAACGGCAGCACGGATGGGTGCGTGTTTGGAGGTGGCATAGCTCAAAACCTTTTCGAACTTGCCCTTTGCTGCCAAATGCTCAATTTTTTTAACGGTCCTCTCGTCCGCCATATGATCAACTCCTTACAAAAAAAGTTTAATATAAAACTAATTGCAATGGTTTAATTATAAACTATAATTATATATCTTTTGTTGAAATATTTTAATTTTTGTGTTAATATGTAGTAAAGATATTTTGTACGGCAAAATAACAAAATAAACGTGATAAGGCAAAAAAGTTGCAGGGAGTAGTTTTATGCGTGAGTTTGTCATCGGCAAAAACGATGCAGGGCAGAGAGTGGATAAATTTTTGAGCAAAGCGGTGCCAAGGCTTCCGCAGCCGTTGGTCTATAAATATCTGCGTATGAAGAGAATAAAGCTCAACGGAAAGCGCTGCGAAGCCGCCGACAGACTCAACGAGGGCGATGTGATGAACCTCTATGTCAACGACGAGTTTTTTGAGGACAGCAAAGCCTATCCCTTTATGTTTGCCCAGGCGCAGGTGAACATCGTCTATGAGGACGAAAACATACTTATAGCAGATAAGCCTGCGGGACTCATCGTCCACGAGGATGCTGACGAAAAATACGATACGCTGATAAACCGCATCTGCCGCCTGCTATATGACAGAGGGGAATATCAGCCCGATAAAGAGAATTCCTTCGTCCCTGCTCTCTGCAACCGCATAGACAGAGGCACCTGCGGAATGGTTATCGCCGCAAAAAATGCGGAGGCGCTTAGGATACTAAATGAAAAGATCCGTCTGCGAGAAATTGATAAACGCTACATCTGCATAATAAAGGGTCACATCAAACAGCCGAAGGGCAGACTCAGCGGATTCATTGCCAAGGACAGCGAAAACAACACTGTTTCGGTGACAAAATCCCGCAAGGACGGTGCCAAAACCGCAATAACCGAATACAGAGTGCTGAAACGCCTTGAAAAATACGACCTGGTGGAGGCTACGCTGATAACGGGACGCACCCATCAGATAAGGGCGCAGTTTGCAGAGGCGGGACACCCTCTGCTTGGCGACACCAAATACGGCAAAATGGACAGCGACAATAAATTTAAAAATCAGGCGCTGTGTTCCTATAAGCTGAAGTTCAGCTTCCCCAAGGACAGCCCCTCCGCAGAGGATCATAAGCTGCTCGCATATCTTGACGGAAAA
>JAFSHJ010000234.1 GCA_017440425.1 Oscillospiraceae bacterium
GCATATTTGTAACAATCGTTGTCAGGTGACAGAACTTCATATTCCTTGCATGCGTTCTGTGCGCCTGCCATCAGTTTGTCAATATCAGTATATTTTGTTAAGAGTTGTTTAAAAAAGCGTTTTGCGGCTGTCCAAAGCTGCGGAACGCTTTACTTTTTAGGTGAAATTTGATATAATATACTAAATATGGGGTAGTATGCCCATTTGCAGGAAAATATATTGAAATAAGCGGATCTGCAGGGGAAAATGCCAACAGCAAAAAGCTGTGCGGATGCGCGTAACGAAAGGGATAACCTTAATGCGTGAAGCATATCTCGATAACAGCGCAACAACGGCGGTGCTGCCGGAAGTTGCAAAAGAAATATATGACAGCATGCTGTTGCTCTATGGAAACCCATCCTCTCTCCACAAAAAGGGATTGGATGCGGAGTTGGAGCTGAACAAGGCGAGAAAAAAGCTTGCGGAATGTATGGATGCACCGGAAGAGTGCGTATATTTCACCAGCGGCGGCAGCGAAGGCAACAACGCAGCCATCTACGGTCTTGCGGAAAAACGCAGAAGATTCAAAAAGGTGATCGTTTCAGCCTACGAGCATCCCTCCGTGCTGCAGGCGGTGAAGCGTCTGGAAAAGCAGGGCTTTGAGATAGTTGAGATAGCCCCCGGAGAAGACGGCAGGATATCACCCGTTGAGATAGGTGGGGCGATCGATAAGGACACCGCCTTTGTCAGCGTGATGATGGTCAACAACGAGCTCGGCGCAATAAACGATATTGCCGCCATAGCCAAAACGATAAAGCGTAAAAACCCGGATGTGCCCCTCCACACCGATGCGGTGCAGGCTTTCGGCAAGCTGAAGCTCAACTGTGCAAAGCTGGGCGCTCAGGTGGTGACTGTGAGCGGCCACAAGATACACGCACCCAAGGGCATCGGCGCAATGTATATTGAGAAAAACTTCCGTCTTCCGCCCTTTGTTGTGGGCGGCGGACAGCAGTCGGGACAGAGAGGCGGCACGGAACCCGTTGCAATGGCGCAGGGACTTGCCAAAGCCGCAGAGATGGCATACGCAAGCCTTGCCGAAAGGCGGCAAAGGGTCGCGGAGCTTCGTGAGCTGCTGCTGAAAAAGCTGTCGGATACGGAAGGTGTAGAGATAAACTCACCGGAAAACGCTTTGGAATATGTGGTGAACATCTCGGTGACAGGCATACGCTCCGAGATAATGCTGCACCACCTTGAAAGCAGGGGAGTGTATGTCTCCAGCGGCTCGGCCTGCTCAAAGGGAGCGAAAAGCCACGTGCTTGCGGCAATGGGTCTCTCACAGCAGAGGATAGACTCCGCATTGAGGATCAGCTTTTCCGCACTCAACACAGAGGAAGACGTAGAGCAGCTGGTGGACGGCATTAAAGAAGGAATAAAAATATTGATGAGATAAAGCCCGCAAAAACGGAGCAAGGAGAAGGAAAATGGTACTTAAAGAAATCATACTGCTCAAAGACGGCGAGATCGCCCTCAAGGGTCTCAACAGATCCACCTTTGAAGACAGACTTATAAGAAACGCAAAGCAGGTGCTTAACGGGCTGGGAACCTTCAAATTTGTCAAATCCCAGTCCACCATCGTCGTCCGTCCGGACGACACCGTGGATGTGGACGAGGCATTTGAGCGCCTCAAAAAGCTGTTCGGTGTCATCTCGCTGACAAGAGCCTGCGTTGCTCCCAAGGATTTTAACGAAATTTGCGAATACGCCAAGGAATATCTTGCAGATGTTATGCCGGAATACGACACCTTTAAGGTGAACGCAAAACGTTCCGACAAA
>JAFSHJ010000021.1 GCA_017440425.1 Oscillospiraceae bacterium
GAACTGTTTGTCGTTGTTGTTGATGTGGATGACATCTATGGCGATAGCGGTGCTACGGAAGAATCGGTTTCTTCCGATGCGGAAGACAACGACAGCTCCGATGAGCAGCAGGAGAGCGTAGACAATGCCACCGAGCCGCCCGCAGATGACAGCTCCGAAAGCGAAGCTGAATCCTCCGAAGAAAGCTCCGAAGCAGAATCTTCTGCAGAATCTTCCGAAGAGTCGAGTGAAGAAGAGAGCGAAGCCGAGCCGCAGATAGACGAAGACGGCAGCTACACCACAAAAGAAGATGTGGCTCTTTATATCTATACCTACGGCAAGCTGCCGAAGAATTTTATGACCAAGTCGGAAGCACGAGATCTTGGCTGGGAAGGCGGCTCGCTGGAGCGCTATGCCAAGGGTTACTGCATTGGCGGAGATAAATTCGGCAACAGAGAGGGTCTGCTCCCCAAAGCCGGCGGCAGACAGTATTATGAGTGCGACATCGACACTTTAGGCGCATCCTCCCGCGGCGCAAAACGCATTGTTTTCTCCAACGACGGACTTATCTATTACACCGAAGACCACTATGAATCCTTTGAGCTTTTGTACGGCGAGGAGTGATAGACTGATATGAAAACAGTAATTCTTGACGGAAAACAGATGAAAACGGTTGCCGATGCCCACCGATATATTGCGGAGAAGATGGATTTTCCCTCATATTACGGCAAAAACCTGGATGCACTTGAGGATTGCCTGGGGGAATTCGGCGCAAGCTGCACCGTAATAATCATCAACGCAAGCGATATCTATCTCTCCCTCGACGGATATGCTCACAGGCTGCTTGAGGTGTTCAGAGATGTATCTGCGCAGAACAATGCATTCAAACTGATAATTCAGCAGTAAAAAAACGACCTGCGGTTTTAACGCAGGTCGTTTTTTATAATCGTTAAAAATGCATCGGGGAATTATCAATCCAAAACAACGGATTTTTTCTTGCCCTTTTTGTTTATGGGGTATTCTCTGATCCTGATGACAAAGTCAAGGTTGATAGCCTCCAGCTTGCCGTCTTTTTCAAGCAGGATCGCATTGTTGCTGACTTCTTTAATTGTGCCCTCAAACTGGTGGTTGCTGTCAAAAGCAGAGATGAGACATTCTTTGTCGATAAATCTTTTTGCAAGTTCGATCATTTCGGTTTTGTCCTCCAATTTCCTCTTTTTAATGTTTCTTTTCAGTATTGCTGCTTTTTGGTTTCGCCGCAGAACATATAAAATAACAAGCACGGCGATTATGAGTATGTAATATGATGGATGCAAGCTGTCTCCTCCTTATATGATAATTCCATTGCAGTGGTCAATTTCGTGCTGGATTATCTGCGCCGTCCAGCCGGTGAAGGTTTTGATGCGGGTCTGGAAGTTTTCGTTCTGCCATTCCACCTTAATGGAGCGGTAGCGCTTGGTTTTGCGGGTGCCCTCCAGCGAGAGACAGCCCTCCTCCGCCTCAAAGGGGTCGGAGCATTTGATGATTCGCGGGTTAAACATTGCCATATATTCGCCGTCGTTGTCAAAAGCAATGACACGCTTGTCCACACCGATCATATTTGCAGCCAAACCGACACAGGATTGGGAGTTGGCTTTCAGGGTGTCAAGGAGGTCTTCTGCAACGGAGAGATCCTCCAAAGTAGCAGGCTTGCAGCTTCTGCCAAGAAAAATTATGTCGTGAATGATGGGTTTTATCATAAAAAGTCCTCTTTTGTGTTATATTAAAAATAATTATACCACTCTTTTTGCGGAATATCAATTACAGTATTTGATTGACAGCAAAGATGTTTTCTTTTATAATATATGCAAACGAAATTTTGAAGCGGAGATGACAACTGTGATTTTATATATTATCCGCCACGGAGACCCTATTTACGATCCCGACAGCCTTACCCCCAAGGGACACCGTCAGGCTGAAGCGGTGGGAAGAAGACTTTCCAACGTGGGCATAAGCAAGATATATTCTTCCCCCATGATTCGTGCGCAGCAGACAGCCAAACCCCTTGCAGAGATGATGCACCTGGACATCAACATTGAGGAGTGGGCAAGCGAGGATACCGCATACAGAGAGATGAGCATGGATTACCACGGTCAGATTTGTTGGTATTGGCGCTTGCCGGTGGAGGAATACGTCAATGACAGCACCGTGAAAGATCACGACAACTGGTACGATATGCCGTCGCTGGAGGGTCACGGAGAGAGCATCAAAAAGGGAATGGAGCGCATTTTGGCCTGCTCCGATGAGTTTATTGCCCGACACGGTTACAGACGTGAGGGTACACTCTACCGCATCGAAAACCCCAACGATGACAGGATCGCCATGTTCTGTCACGAGGGTTTCAGCAAAGCTTGGGTGGCACAGCTGCTGGGAATTGCTCCCCACGTTTTTGCGGCCTCATTTGATGTGACCCACTCCGGCATAATCATTATCGAGTTCCCAAACAATGAAAACGGTATCACCCGCCCGAGATGTCTTGCCTGGTCGGATACTTCTCACATCTATGAGGAAAGGCTCCCCATGACATTTATGAACGGATTTTATATCTGACACTCAAAAAAGATCCGCTGCGAAACCAACTGCGCAGCGGATCTTTGCGTTTTATATTGCACCTGCAGGAGCTTCGGTCTGCGCCGCACCATCAGATACGGGTCGGGAGCCGTCACGGTAAAACCGTGACGGAGGGGTATACACCACTCAAGTCAGCGCAGCTGACTGCTCCCGACCCGTATCTGATGGTGCGGCGCAGAGATGAGTTTATTTTGAAATTTGAGCAAGCAGCACGGAAATATCGTCCTCATGACCGGGCATTGTCCGCATTTTAGCTACAGAGAGAATGCGGTTTGCGGCATCGTCAAGGGTCTCGCCGTCACGGATCTCCAGTTCGGAGGCGATCCAGTCGGTGTTGCCGTCGGGGAGAGCACCGTCGGAAACCATCAGGATGAGATCGCCGCCTTTTAATGCAAAGGTGCTTTGGTCAAAAGAAATGCCGCCGAGGATCCCCGCAGGCATAGATGCACCGTCTATACGCATAACTTTGTTTCCGCGCCGGATGTAGCTGGGAGCAGAACCTGCCTTGAAGAATGTCACGGAACCACGGAAGAGATCGATGCAGGCAAGGTCCACCGTAGCAAGAGATTCGTCGCCGTATTTCACAAGCATGGCGGAATTCAGCATGTCGAGGGCAGAATTTGTGTCGAACCCTGCGGTTATCATTCGCTTGAGCAGTCCAACAGCCATAGAAGAGTCCAGAGAGGCGTTTTTACCGCTTCCCATGCCATCACTGATGATCAGATATGTGCGGGCGGAAGCATCGTTAAAGGAGCTCACAGCGTCCCCACAAAAGAGCTTTCCCGAAACACTGTATTGGCTGTGTGAAAAGGTGAGAGAGTAGTTTTCTCTTTCACGGAAGGTGAGGTGGGCAGAGCCGTCAAGAGTTTTGAGAGAGGGAAGAGCAAGATCATAGCCGAGGATATCGCACAAAGTGGCGGTGAACTCTGCAATATCAATACGCGGCAGCTTGTATTCGGGAATTTCCAACTCGGCGGTAAAACGGCCGCAACTGTCCTTGAAGCAGGAGCATGCCAATGGCGAGAGAAGCAGCTTGTCGGCAGCCTCACGGAGCAGCTGTTCGGAATCGGGTTCGGCCTCACGGATAAGCGAGAGCTCCTTGGCAAGAGATGAGAGCAATGCGGCAATGGCATCAAACTGCTCCGTGACAATGCTGCGCACCTGTGCAATGCGTCCGTCGGCATGCTTTTTTGCGGTGAATTCGCCGTATTCAAGGTTTATCTCATTTATCAGCCTGTCGGGCGCAATGCAGCTTCTGGCAAAATGCTCGGGCAGGCATTTTTCAGGCAGCCGACCGTCCTCCTTCAGCTTTGTTGACAAATTGTTGAACACATCCATGGTAGAGTTGTAATCTGCCTGCCAACAGCGTACATTTTTGTAGCAGCCGCGGCAAAAACGGTCCGCAACGTTGGAGAAAACGGTGGAGATATCGTCCTTTGCAAAGAGCTTTTTCATCTGCTCGGTAACGTCACGGGTGGTTGCGGCAACGTCTTTGAGTGAGGCTGCGGCAAGCTCAAGGCGGGAGACGGAGAGTTCCTTCACTGCGCGTGAGTGCCTGATAAGGGTGTCGGCAGGAGATACCGTTAGACGTTTGGCAACGGTGGGAGGTATCATCAAAAAAATCACCGCCGCAATGCATACCTCAATAAGCGGTGAGAGGGTCTCGGGTGCGAACAAAGCCGTGCTCACGGCGGTGACGCAGACAAAGGAGATGGCAACCCCCAGCTTCCCGAAAGTGAAAAAGACACCGCTGATCAACCCGCCTAGAGAAAATCCCACGCAGATGAGGGCAAACTCTGCGGCACGGTCGGCGGTTTCGGCAACCGTGCCGGCAGCGCAGGCAAGTCCGGCAGCAATGCCTGCAATTGCACCGCCGCTTTCACGGTTGGCAAAGGCGCAAAGCATAATTATAACAGCGCCGAGCACCCTGCCAAGAGAAAGAGTGGCAATGTTGAGCGAAGTGAGACCGATGAGCAGCACCGCGCAGGAGATGATAAGGCAGGACCTGCTTTGAGAATCGGTTATGGCCGTAATGTGCGAGGCGGTGCGGTGCTCTGCAAGCTTGTGGGCAGGCAGAGCTATGGCACGGATGAAGAAAAAGGTGATGCCGCCGGCGAGAAAAGCTTCGCATAGCACCATAAGAATATCGTAAACATTGAAGCCGAACATGGAGGTGAAGAGGGCTCCGGTGAGAAAAATGGATGCCCCCGATACGGCGCAGGGCATAACAAGGCTGTTTTTCAGGGCCGGAGAGATGGAGAAAAACGCCCTGATGGAGAGCATCAGCACAAGTGCGGCAATATATTTCATGTTGCTGAGAGTTCCTGCGGTAAGTACATATCCGATGGCGGCACCTGCAGCAGGAGCATAGCCGTGGCTGCGTGTGACGGTTACATTGGACATTGCAGCGGCGGCAAAGGCAATGCCGAATGGGGCAAATATGCTGCCGCCGATATCCAGCTTGGCTGCGGCAGAGAGAAATCCGACTAATACAGAAAGTGCTATCCCTGCACCTTTGATGAACGTCTCTTGCTTTAAAAGTTGGTTGAATTGTTGGATCAGCCTGCCGCATGCAGATGCTGTGACCCGTTGTTTCATTTTTAACATCCTCCCTACAAACGGAATAATTATCTCTATTATAGGACAAGCTGTTTGAAAAACAGGACGAAACCGGGAGAGGAGAAAAAGCTGATAACGGGCGAAAAGAGAGAAAAACATAAAAAAGGATAAAAAAACCGCCATCGGAGAACCGATGGCGGAGCAAAACAAAATTAAAATCAGATGTTTTTAAGAATATATGTTGCAATGAAGAGTGCGGAAACAATGTACATAAGGATGGGAACTTCCTTAGCCTTGCCGCGAACCAGCTTAATTACAACATAGGAGATGAAGCCGAAAGCGATACCGTCGGAGATGCTGTAGCCGAAAGGCATAACGGAGATGGTGAGGAATGCGGGGATAGCATCTTCCACATTGTCCCATGCAACCTTGACAGCACCCTTCATCATCAGCATACCAACAATGATGAGAGCGGGAGCGGTGGCGGCACCGGGGATAAGACCTGCAAGGGGAGCAAGAACGAGGGAGAGAACAAAGAGAATACCAACGGTAACAGAGGTGAGACCGGTGCGTCCTCCCTCGGAGATGCCGGCGGAGGATTCAACGTAGGTGGTAACGGTGGAAGTACCGAGGCAGGCACCTGCGCAGGTTGCAACAGCGTCAGCTACAAGAGCCTTGGAACCGTTGGGCAGGTTGCCGTCCTTATCGAGCATGCCTGCGCTGCCTGCTGTGCCGATGAGAGTGCCAACTGTGTCGAAGCAGTCAACAATGGCAAAGCTGATAACAGCGGTGATGAGGGGAAGAACACCCTTGCTGAAAATACCGGCAAAATCAAATGCGAAGAAGGTGCCTTCAAGGGTGATGTTGCTGAAGTTGAAAACAACCTCGGGAGTTTCAACAAATCCGGTGGGGATGCCTACAGCATAGTAGAGAACGGTCGTTACAATGATGCCTACAAAGATAGCACCTTTAACCTTCCATGCCATAAGGCAGGCAATGATGAGAACACCAACGATAATGGTGATACCGTTAAAGTTGAGTGTACCGTTAAGGGTGAACTGAAGTCCGGTGATATTGTTGGCCTGGTCCAGCATCATAATGCCTGTGCCGCTGTTGAGGAAGCCGATGATCGCAATAAAGAGACCGATGCCGGCGCTGATAGCAGCCTTGAGGGATGCAGGAATGGAGGCGATGATCTTATCACGCAGCGGGGAAACAGCGATGATGAGGAAGAGAAGACCGGAGATGAGAACGATGGTGAGTGCCTGCTGATATGTATAACCCATGCCGAAGCAGACAGTAAAGGTGAAGAATGCGTTGAGTCCCATGCCGGGAGCCTGAGCAAAGGGAACATTTGCAAGGAAAGCTGTGAGGATACAACCTACTGCGGCAGAGATGCAGGTGGCGGTGAATACAGAACCCCAGTTCATGCCTGCCTGAGAGAGATACATAGGGTTAACGAAGAGGATGTAGGCCATTGCAAAGAAGGTGGTGAGACCTGCGATGATCTCGGTTTTTACAGTGGTGTTGTTTTGCTTGAGCTTGAATAACTTTTCCATACTGTGAAACATCCTTTCAAAAAATTGTATGGATATCGAAATTTGCCAATTATACGATATCCATACGATGTTTTTATTATAGCATCCTTTGTTTTTGGGGTCAATGAGCAGCAAAAAAGATTGTATATTCCTACGAATTTTAGGGGATTATCTCGTTAAAATGCCTTGTTCGCTCTCGATCAAAAGCAGAATATCTTCCTCCGCACCGTTTTGCGTGTTGACATAGACGATTATTCCCTCATCGTTTGCACCGCGGCAGATGAATTCATAGGTCAGCGCCTCGCTGGTGCCGCCGGAGGGAATGAGTGCCTGCGATACACTTTCCACCGTGAGCAAAGGGGAGAGAGCAGCCTCAGCATCATCTTCGGATATTTTTGCAGCTTCAAATTTTCGCTGCGTGTGGTTGGTGAGATATCCTCTTGCATCAAAGCCCAAAATCTCGCCGTTGTCCATTGCCACACGCACCTTTATAAGGTCGGGATAACAGATGATGTCGTCCTCGGTGTGGGCAAAATTTACGGTGAATACGCCGTTGTCGTTTTCATAATAACTGTCTGTCAGGGAGGTGTAGCCGATGCTTTTCAGATATTCCTTTGCCTTTTTGATGGCGGCAGAGGGTTTGATGTGCTCCTCACCTATCTCCCGTGAGGCGAGATAATAGACGGGATAGCCGCCCTGTTTGCTGACAGCCGCCGTGCAAAACTCACCCTTTTCCTCATCGGAGAGGTTGAAGATATAGCAGGGCATATTGGAGAGCTCATCCACAGAGGCGGTAAGGGCATCGGTTTCGGCCCCCATAATTGCGGCAGCCTTGAGTTTTGCTTTGTCGGCAGATATTTCAGCCTTGCCGTGGGTCATCAGCGGCTTGCGCTCCAGCAGATTATCGGAAAAAGGTCCGTCGTAGATGAGCTTGGGATATCCCTCAAAGCTCTCCTCCATCTTGTTGAAACCGTCGGAAAAGGTGGGGGAGCTGCCGTCTGCCGCAGCATTTTCCGCTTCTTCAATGCTCAGTCCGCCAACGGTGACGTCACGCTCAAGGGATGCGAGCTGGCTGCTGAGGGTGTGGGAATATTTTGAGAGAGAAAGCATATTGTTCAGCTCTTCTTCTGAGAGTTTTCCGCCGCCGGATACGTTTTCCGACATAACCATGGCATAGTCACCCACCTGGGAGAGGAAACGGTACACGGTTTCGAGGGGAGCGCCGTTTACGGGCAGGGAGGCAAGCGAATTTTTTGCAGCTTCGCTCTCCCGCCAAAGTGTTGCGGAGATAAAGGAGAGCCGGGTGGGAGAGGTTGCGTAAATGCTCTTATCCAAAGCCGTGGAGATGTTGTTCATCATAGAGGTCAGCTCCATAAAGGAGCGGCGGTTGCTGTTTTCCATTGCGGTTTTGTATTTTTCGGCTTTAATGCTCTGCAGGACGGTCAGCGAGCCGAGGGTGAGCACCAGCGCCAAAGAAAAGGTTACAGCGCGCACAAAGCATCGCTTTTTAATGTTGAATTTCATTATAATTCGGCCTTTCAAAAAATAAAATGGATAAAGTAATATTACTTTATCCATTTTGAAGGCGATTATTATTTTTAAAGGAAATTCAGCATCAGTCTCTGGGCAGGAGACGGTCGATGATGGGGGCAAGACCCTCTTCTGTCATGGATTCGATATCGCCGGCATCGGTGAGAGCGGCAAGAGCGGGATCCATGGGCAGCTTGCAGACAACATCGATGCCGTGTTTTTTGGCAATTTCATCAATGTGGCTCTCGCCGAAGATGTTGTGGATGTTTCCGCAATCGGGGCACTTGAAGTAGCTCATGTTCTCAACAAGAGCGAGGACGGGAATGCCCATCATGCCTGCCATGTTGACAGCTTTTTCAACGATCATACCAACCAGCTCCTGGGGAGAGGAGACGACGATGATGCCGTCGATGGGGAGGGACTGGAAAACTGTGAGGGGGACGTCGCCGGTTCCGGGAGGCATATCAACGAACATAAAGTCTACATCGCCCCAGACAACGTCGGTCCAGAACTGTTTTACTGTGCCTGCAATAACGGGTCCGCGCCAGATAACGGGATCGGTCTCGTTTTCGAGAAGCAGGTTGAGGGACATAACGGAAATGCCGTTTTTGCTCTGTACGGGATAAATTCCGTCGTCGTCACCCATTGCGCGCTCGGTTATGCCGAAGGCTTTGGGGATGGAGGGGCCTGTGATATCAGCATCAAGCACAGCGGTGCTGTAACCCTCGCGGTTAACAAGAACGGAAAGCATAGAGGTAACGAGGCTTTTGCCGACGCCGCCCTTTCCGATCATTACGGAGATCACTTTTCTCACGCAGGAACGTTCATTGAGTTCAGCCTTAAAACTTTGTTTGCGGCTGGAGCAATTTTCACTGCAGGAGGAGCAATCGTGGTTGCATTGTTCACTCATTTGAGTCATCTCCTGAAATACATTTTAAACTATAATAATTATTGCAAATAAAAAACTGTATATACAACTATATATTATGACATTTTTTTCACGGAATGTCAACCGTAAACGGCTGTTTTAAAGGGTGGAGAGATATTGGGTGAGTCTGTCGGGGAAGTTCACAGTCATACCGTCCACACCGAGAGAGCACATTTTTTTCATCAGCGCAACGCTCGAAAGTCCCCACGCCCTCACTCCGAGACCACAGCTGCGCCATTTTTCCATAAGCTCTGCGGTGACGAGCTCTGCCTTGGGCGCGATCTCTTCGCCGCATATCTCCAGCAGCTTTGCGGCATCCTCCTCGCTTCCGTTGGTGAGCCAACCGACTCTTGCTGCGGGATCGAGCTGTTTGATTTTTTTGATATAGTCAAACTGAAAGCTTGTGAAGGTGGTCTTATCCATTAAGCCAAATTCTTTTATCATTGCAAGGGTGTCTTCCTCAATACCTGCACCCTTGAGCTCAATGGCAAAGCTGATATCGTATTGAGCGAACTTCTCCAAAAATTCACGGAGAGTTACGGCTCTGTCATAAAAACCGAGGGTGCTGTTGCCATATATTTTAAGGCTTTTCAGTTCTTTCAAAGTGTGGTCGCAAAGCTTGCCGTGTCCGTCGGAAACTCTGTCCACGGTGTCATCGTGGAACAAAACCAACTCGCCGTCTTTGGTGCGCTGCACATCGGTCTCAATGCCGTTGGCGCCCTGCAGCAGGCCGAGATAGAAGGATGAAAGGGTGTTTTCGGGTGCATATTCACTTGCACCTCTGTGAGCATAGTTTATCAAGATAATACCTCCTATTGTGTCAAACAAGCGATTCATCACATTAATTATATCACCCCAAAGGCTGAATAACAAGCGATAAAGAGGGGAGAAAGGGTAAAATATAATACTATTTGTAATATTTTGAATAAAAATACGAATTTGGAAGAGAAAATGGGACGGGGAATATCGGCATTTATAAAAAATTAATCAATAATTATTTCCTTGTATAATATCTTGTGATAAAATTAATTTAAACAAAAACAAAAGACACACCCACATAAGCTGATTTTGAGGGTACTGTTGGGTGCAAGACAGGAGGAAAAATTTTATGGCATGGGTAGTTATGGCTTTGCTTTTGGCGGCAGTTGTGTTTGTTGCAGCCGGAATAAAGAGCATAGAAAGCTCCACGGTGTGGCAGGCTGACGGCACACCCAAAAAACTGAGAAAATGGAAGCTTAACGGAAAGCAGTTTTTGGCAATACTTCCGCTGTTTCTTGTGATCGGGGGCTGCGTGATAAGCATTCCCGCAGGACACACCGGCGTACTTACCACCTTCGGTAAGGTAGAGGACAAGGTGCTCACCGAGGGTGTAAACTTCAAGCTGCCCTATCAGCAGGTCATCAAAATCGATAACCGTGTGCAGAAAAAGGAGATGTCCTTTGAGGCATTCAGCTCGGATATCCAGCAGACGCAGATAAAGGTTTCGCTGAACTTCACAGTTGATAAACAGCAGTCCCAGAATCTTTACCGCAATGTTGGCATCAGCTATTTTGATACAGTTATCTATCCCCGCGTGCTGGAAAACGTAAAGCTCATCTTCTCCGGCTACACAGCGGAGGAGCTCATTGAAATGCGCACGGTGCTCTCCGAGCAGGTCACCGAAAAAGTCCAGGCGGATATGGTGGCATACGGCATCGAGATAGTCAGCGTGAACATAGAGGATATCGACTTTACCGATACATTCACCGATGCTGTTGAGGCAAAGCAGGTTGCGCAGCAGAACAAGCTCACCACACAAACCGAGCAGGAAGCTGCCATCATCGTTGCGGAAGCAGAGGCGCAGAGACGCATAATCGAGGCTCAGGCAGATGCAGAGACCGCCAAAATTGCCGCTGATGCACAGGCTTACGCAGTTAAGGTCGCTGCTGAAGCAGAGGCAGAGGCAAACGACAAGGTTGCAATGTCCCTTACAGATGAGCTCATTCAGTATTATCAGCTCACACAGTGGGACGGCGCTCTCCCGCAGGTTTACGGCGGTGAGGGAAGTATGTTCCCCGTGATAGATATTCCCGGTAACGGACAGAGCACACCTGACGCAGAATAAGTTATCTTACAAAGGGAGATGTCTCTGCAGGGGACGTCTCCCTTCAAATTATTGGTGAGTGAAGATGAAAACATTGATTTTAAACGGGTCGCCAAGGATCGGCGGCGACACCGAGAGACTGCTGAATGTGTTCAGGCAAAAACTTGAGGGCGAGTGCAAAACCGTGGATGCCTACCGCTGCGGCATTTCACCCTGCGTGGACTGCAGATATTGCCGGGAAAACGAGGGCTGCGCCATTGACGATGAAATGCAGCAGGTCTATCGTTACATTGAGGAATGCGACAACGTGCTCATTGCTTCTCCCATCTATTTTTCGGAGCTGACCGGCAAGCTGCTGGATGTCGGCAGCAGATTTCAGATGTATTTTTGTGCCGCATTTTTCAGAAAAGCTCCGATAAAGATAAAGCCGAAAAAGGGCGGGATCATTTTGGTTGGCGGCGGCGACGGTGCAGCGGATAAAGGTGAGAGCACCGCAAAGGTGCTGCTGCACCAGATAAACTGTTTTGATATCCACCCTGCGGTGCTTTCGCACAACACCAACAACCTGCCCGCAATTGAGGATGAAAATGCGGTTACGGGGGCAAGGCGCATTGCGGAATTTTTTAACGGGAAAAGTGCAGACTAAACCGCAGCTAAATACGGCTCACCGGCGGCTCGCTTGACGAGCCGCCGTTTTTATTTGCAAATAAAAACCGCAGCAAAAACTTCCTAAACAAAAAATTATTAGGAAGTTTTTGCTGCGGGTGAGCCGTATTTTTTGAATTTTCTGATATATTTAAAGTTGCCGTAAGTCTCATTCACCACCTCGTAAAAGGAGAAGGTGTTGTTATATTTTTGGAGGATTTTTTGGAAATCGTTAAGCTGATGCTTGTTGACGACACATATGAGCATTGTTTTTTTGGCGCCGGTATAGGCACCGCAGGCAGCTATCTGTGTGGCACCGTGTTTGAGAGAGGTGGTTATCTCGCTGATGATCTGTGAGGGATGATCGGTTATGACGGTGAATTTATAGGCGGTTTTGGTGCCGCGGATAATGTAATTGCCAACAAGTGTGGAGACAAAACAATAGGTGATGCAAAGAGCGATGGGTTTATAGTTGAGGATGCCGTCTTCGGAATAGACGAAAAGAGAGATGATCGCCACAGCGGCATTGAGGGAAAAGGTGGCGGTGAAAAAGTTGGTGTTTGGGGAAACCTTGCTGATATATTTTGAGAGGATCTCCGTGCCGCCGGTGGAGGAGTTGTGTTTAAAGCTTATTCCGCAGACAACGCCGCTTAAAACACCGCTTATGAGAGCAGGAAAGATGGTGTCGGAACCGTGGGCATTGTATTTTAAAAAATCAAGCGGAAGCTGCTGAAGCCAAAGGAAAGAGAAGGAATAGACAACGGTGAAAAGAAGAGACTTAAAGGCATATTCACGGCTGATAAGGAAAAATGCAGCAACACACAGCGGAATGTTGACGATGAGCGACATATAACTTATGCTGAAGCCGGTTTTATATTGGATCATTGTTGCTATGCCGTTGAGTCCTGCAGGTGCAAAGTTGTTTTCAATGATAAAAATATAATAGTTTGCAGCAAGCAGCAGAGCCATAAGAATAATAATAACATAAGAAAAAATTTGTTTAAAAAGATGTTTCATAACAACCGTCTCCCAAACTGTTTTTCACACAAGAGACAGTATACTACTTCATTATCCATTTGTAAAGCAAATGATTTGAAAAGATATAATCAAAAATATTGAATATAAAAAATCATATGATAGGGAGCGAACGGCATTAAAAAAGGGATATTATCGCCGCAAAGGAACAAACTAAAGCTGTAACATTTGTGCGGAGGTAAAGATGAAAGAGACACTTGTTGCCAAAATAAAGGCACGGCGCATAATGTGCGGCGTGATAGGATTGGGATATGTGGGTCTGCCGCTGGCGGTGGAGAAGGCAAAGGCGGGATTCCGTACCATCGGTTTTGACGTTCAGCCAAACAAGGTGGAGATGGTCAATGCAGGGGTCAACTATATAGGTGATGTGGCGGGCGGTGAGCTGTCTGCCCTGGTTAAGAGCGGAATGCTTGCCGCAACAAACAACTTCGATTTTGTGAGCAATGCAGATTTCATTGCGGTTTGCGTCCCCACTCCGTTGGATGATCACGGTCAGCCGGATATGAGCTGCGTAAAGGCATCCTTTGAGGAGGTGGGACGGCGGCTGCGCAAAGGGCACGTGGTCGTGCTGGAGTCCACCACCTATCCCGGCACCACCGAGGAGTTGATTTTGCCCATGCTGGAGCGAATTTCGGGACTCACCTGCGGCAAAGATTTCTATCTTGGCTTTTCTCCGGAGCGTGTCGACCCCGGCAACGCGGTTTATAAAACCAAAAACACACCCAAGGTGGTGGGTGCTGTGGGCGAAGCTGCGGCAGAGGTAATATCTACCCTGTATAAAGAGGTGCTGGAAAGCGATGTGTTCACCGTCAGCTCTCCCGCCGTTGCGGAGATGGAAAAGCTGCTGGAAAACAGCTACCGCAACGTGAACATCGCCCTTGTCAACGAGATGGCAAAGCTGTGCAACAAAATGAACATCAGCATTTGGGAGGTCATCGAGGCGGCAAAGACCAAACCCTACGGATTTCAGCCGTTTTATCCCGGTTTGGGTCCGGGAGGTCATTGCATTCCCCTTGACCCGGCCTATCTCAGCTGGAAAGCGAAGGAATACGGCTTCCACACCACCATGATCGATGCCGCAGCCGCCGTTAATGAGGGCATGGCGGAATATTGCGGAACAAGGGCGCAGAAGCTGCTTGGTAAAAGAGGCAGACCGCTGTGCGGAGCAAAGATACTGTTGTTGGGTGCGGCTTATAAAAAAGATATTGCGGATTACCGTGAAAGTCCCGCCCTCAAGCTGATGGAGCTGCTGGAAAAGGAGGGTGCACAGGTGATGTATCACGACCCGTGGCTGCCGCAGGTGAAGCACCGCGGAAAATGGATAGAGAGTGTGCCGCTGACAGCCTGCAGCATCCGTATGGCAGACCTGGTTATAGTAACATCGGGACACACCAACATAGATTACGGCTTGGTTGCACAGAATGCCGAAGCCGTGCTGGATGCAGTGAATGCAATGAAAGATTTTGCAGGGCAGAATGTTGAGGTGCTGTGAATGAGTGAGAGCTATTATGTGCATCCCACGTCGGTGGTGGATGAAGGGGCTGTCATCGGTGAGGGCACGAAGATATGGCATTTTTGCCACATTGAAAGCGGTGCAGTCATCGGCAAAAACTGCACGCTGGGGCAAAACGTCTATGTGGGCAAAAACGTCCGCATCGGAAACGACGTGAAGATTCAGAACAACGTGTCGGTTTATGAGGGCGTGACCCTGGAGGACGGGGTGTTTTGCGGTCCATCCTGCGTTTTCACCAACGACCTCACACCCGATGCACGCAACCCCAAAGGCGCCTCAGGGCGCATTAAAACGCTGGTGAGAGAGGGGGCTGCCATCGGTGCCAACGCAACGGTGGTTTGCGGCAACACCGTGGGCAAAAATGCCCTCATCGGTGCAGGTGCGGTGGTGACCAAAAGCATTCCCGATGGTATTATTGCCGCAGGTGTGCCTGCAAGACACATCGGCAGAAGAGAAAAATAAAAAACTCCCGTGCATTTTATAGTGCACGGGAGTTTTGGTATCAGCATCAAAATCAGTCTGTGGTGTAGTTGTCGAAGTAACCCTGGATGTGAACGATGGGAGTACCCTTGTCGCCGCTGCCGGAGGTCAGGTCGCAGAGAGAACCGATAAGGTCGGTGAGGCGTCTGGGTGTGGTGCCCTCGGATACCATCTTACCGAAGAGGTTTTCGTCCTTCTTCTGGATTTCAGCCTTGATAGCGCTGCGGAGCTCCTCGCCGGAGAGGGAAGCAAAGTCGTTATCAGCCAGATATTTCAGCTTCAGCTCGTTGGGTGTACCCTCAAGACCGGGGGTATATGCGGGGGAAACAACGGGGTCAGCAAGCTCCCAAATCTTTCCGATGGGATCTTTGAAAGCGCCGTCGCCGTAAACCATAACTTCGATGTGCTTGCCTGTCTCTTCAAAGAACTTGTCCTGAATTGCATTCACCATCTGCTGGCAGTCTCTGGGGAAGAGCTTAACGGTATCTTCTGTGGCTTTGTTGGAGCCAAGGAGACCGTAATCTGCGTTGTAGCCGCTGCCGTTTACGGGAGCATTGAGGATCTCGTCAAGACCGAAA
>JAFSHJ010000235.1 GCA_017440425.1 Oscillospiraceae bacterium
AATAGGTGTATTCCTTAACGTTGAAAAGCTGAGAGATGTGTCCGATATATTTTTTCTGATCGCTGTAATTCATACTGTCACCCCATAAAATCAAAATCTTTAAGTTATTATATCACATTACACCGTAAAATGGAAGAATATCAATAAAAGTTTACATTGGGTTTATTACTTGGAAAAATGATTCGTAAATAAACTAACCGCACCGCGCTGCCGCACATCCTGCAAAGGAGCAGGATGTGTTTTTTGCGAAAAAAACACCCACCGTTACACGGTGGGTGCGGCAGCGCATTGCGGTTAGTTGGTGCAACAAAACCCGAAGGTTTTATTTAATGTAGCTGTCAATGATCTCCTGAGCGGCGGCGGAATCGTCAGCAACAGCAAGTATGATATAGCGACCGCTTGTGGCAACAACAGCGTTCTCGATCTTGTCCATCTCGGCGGGAACGTAATTTTCAAAGTTGAAAGCAAGGTCTTCCACACGCATCTCAACGGCAGCCTTTACAGATTCAACGTCGGAAGCGGATTTAACGGTGATAACAGCGATCTCCTCTGCGGTGGCGCCGCTGGCACTCTTGCAGACGAGAGCCTCTTCGATCACATTTGCGTCATCGAAGAAATAGTAGTTGAGGATGGCAGACATCTCCATATCGATAAGCTCATCTTTAAAAGCGAGGTCGCTCTTGAGAGAGTTGTAGAGCTTTGCTGTGTCAATTTCTTTTTCACTTGCGGGGCAGCCGGTGAGAAGGGCAGCACAGAGGATGAGAGCCAAAACAAGGGCGAGAATTTTTTTAGACATAGTTTTTACTCCTTTTAGATTAGTGTTTAAACAAAAGCTGTTTTAAAGTTATTCAACGGGAACAGCGTGTTTTTTAAGATAGTTGAACCATTTTTCGTAGTATTCGGTGCCGATATGCATGCCGTCGGTGGTGGCACTTTCGGGCAAAGAGCCGTTGCCGTCCACAATGGTCTCCGCCACGTTGAGATAATAGACGTTCAGCTCTTCGCACATTGCCAGCAGAGCATCGTTATATTCTCTTATCTTTTCGTTGGAGATATCGGATTTATAGGCTTTTGCAAATTTTGCTTCGTTGATGGGGAAGATGGACTGAACGTAGATGGTGGCATCGGGCAGCAGTTGCTTCACGGCCGTGATAAACTCGGTGTAGAGATGGATGAACAGATCCTTTTCGATCCAGGCAATGCCGTTTGCACCGAGCAAAATGTAAACCTTTTGGGTGTCGGGATATTGTTCCAACGCATCAAGCACGGTTATTCTGCCGTCGGGAGATTTGATGACCTTGTTGGTGGTGATGGTGGAGATGTTTATGCCGGTAGCGGCAATAATAGTGGAGTTGCTCATCAAACCGTAGGTCTTGATGCCTTCGGTGAGGGAGTCGCCAATGAACACGGCGTTGTCAAAATATTCACTTGTCACACGGTCCAGCTCGGGGACGAGCGTGATCCCGGAAAAATCAATGGCGGAGGATTCGGGAACACTGCTTTCCGGCTCGGAGGAGGATTCGGGAACGCTCTCGGAAGAGGAGGAGCTTTCGTTAGCGTCGGAAGATTCAATGCCCAGCGCGGCATCCTCAGCCTGCTGCCAGATCGTTGCAAGCACAAAGGAGAGCAAAACAATAAAGAGGAATGATATCAGATAGATCATTCCAAAGCCGGAATTCTTTTTCTTTTTGGAGTAGATGCTTCTTGACATTTATCTTCAAACTCCCAACCGATGAATAGTCATATAGCAATGCGGACAGTCCATATTATATCAAATTTTGCAGCAAAAGTAAAGAGCATTTGGGGTGTGAGGGATAAAAATAAAACAGACGCCGTGTTTTGTCACAGCGTCTGCAAAAAGTTGGAATTTTTTCAGTAATTAAGCAGAGACTGAATGGTGGGGAGACTCATGTTTTTGGCATTAACCCAAACATATTCGTTGAGGATGACCGTGTCAAACTCGCCGCCGATGCTGGCGCTGAAAGCGGTGTTCATCGCGTTGTAACCCCAGTCGGTGTAGTTGAGCACAAAAGTGCCGTAAGCATCCTCGGTGGAAAGTGCGTATTTAAGGCTGTAGTTTGCACCGATGCCGGAGAAGATAATGTCGCTGCTGCCGGAGTTGGGAAGAGTGCGGGCAGCGTTGACCATAGAATCGAAGATCACGGAGTCGGTGGAGAAAACAGCATCAAGGGAGGGGTTGGCAGAGAGGAACTGGGAGCACTGTGCATAGGATGTAAGCTTGGGGTTGTTGGGCATGTTTATCACTTCAACATCGGGATAATTTTGCTCAACTGTGGTCTTAAAACCCTCCACCATCTTGGTAATGTTGGTGTCGCTCCAGTTGGTTGCCGCAACCGCAATTTTTCCCTTCATATCAATGGCTTCGCAAATTCTGTGGGCAGATTCTTCGCCAACGGTATATCCGGAGGGACGGCAGTATGCGGCGGCAATGTCGGGCATGCTGTCATCCAGCAGAATAATGGGAATGTCTGCGGCTTTGAGCTTGTTTATGTAGTTGGTGAGTGAAGAATAGTCGGTGGAATAGAGGCAGACAGCATCGGGACTGCGGGTGAGAGCGGTGCGGAAAGCAGCTTCCTGGGTCTTTGCATCAGCAGATGTC
>JAFSHJ010000236.1 GCA_017440425.1 Oscillospiraceae bacterium
GCGACCACCGGCGCAATGCAGATGACTGCGAGATAGTTTATCTCAACTGCCGTGCCCGCATTTGCGGAGATGATGGAATATATGTAACAATAGAGAGGCATCAGCACCATGCACAGCACGGCTCCGCTTATTGCGCCCTCAACGGTTTTGTTGGGGCTGATCTTAGGTGCAAGCTTGTGCTTACCGAAGGCTCTTCCGCCGAGATAGGCGCCGGTATCTGTTATGAATGCACCCACAAACACCAGCAGTATATAGAACAGAGCCGTTCCGTCTGCCTGATATTTGTTTCTGAAATAAACCATGATAGAGAGTGTGATGGGCACCATTATTGTTATGAAGGTTGCAAAACCCACCTTCTCCACACGCAGGGTCTCAAACTTGCCCAGCAGAATGAGCATCATTCCAAAGGCGAAACCAAAGCCTGCAATGGGCAGAATGATGTGTTCCTTGTCAAAATCCAAAAACGGAATGACCGCTGCCGCCACAAGGCAGAGCGCTGACATTGCTTTTGGGCGGATGCATCCGGCGGCTTTGAGGACCTCGTAAACAGCCATCACCGCCAGCAATGCTATGACTATGTTGAGCACCACCGTATTCATAAAATAAAGCACCACTGCCATAAACAAAATGGCAACCGCTGCGGATATCACACGTTGTTTCATAGCTTTTCACCTAACTGTAATAATCATACTTAAAGTCGAACAACATTACTGTTCTTCGACTTTTCCGTATCTTCTGCTGCGCTTGTTGAACTCCGCGATCGCCTCTTCCAGCAATTCGGGAGTAAAATCAGGCCAGAGAGTATCCATATAAATAAATTCGCTGTAGGACGCCTGCCAAAGCATAAAGTTGGAGAGGCGTTTTTCTCCGCTGGGTCTCAGGATAAAATCCGGATCGGGTGCCCCTGCGGTGTAAAGCTTGGATTCAAACATTGCGCTGTCAATTTTTTCGGGATCCAGCGTTCCCGCTGCTGCTTCTTTTGCAAGCTGACGCGCGGCGCGCACGATCTCGTCTCTGCCGCCGTAGTTTATTGCCAAAAAGACAGTAAGTCCTTTTCTTGATGCGGTTTCAGCCTCCATGTTGACAATGAGCTGCTGAAGCTCTTCATCCAATGCGGACATATCACCGATGAACTTGATGCGGATGTTTTTGCCTTTGCCCTCGGTTGTTGTCAGGTAATCCTTAAACAACTTCATCAGCGCAGAAACTTCATCCTTGGGTCTTGACCAGTTCTCGGTGGAAAATGCATAGACGGTGAGATATTTCACCCCGATTTTATCGCAATATTCGGCAATATCTTCAAACACCTTGGCGCCGCGCTTGTGTCCGAATTTTCTCGGCATTCCGCGTTTTTTTGCCCAGCGTCCGTTACCGTCCATTATTATTCCGATGTGCTCCGGCACCGGACGCTGTGCATCCGATGCCGAACTCAAAACATTATTATCTTTTTCCTGTGCCAAAACAATTCTCCGTTCTCAATGCAGAGACATGGTTATATCTCCATGATCTCCTTCTTTTTAGCAGCGGCGATGTTATCGATGTTCTTGCAATATTTATCGGTGAGATCCTGAATGTCTTTTTCGTAGTTCTTCAGGTCGTCCTCGGTGATCTCGGAGGCTTTCTTCATTGCCTTATATTTTTCCATTGCATCACGGCGGATGGAGCGGATGGCTACCTTGGATTCCTCAGCGGTCTTCTCAACCTTTTTGCTGAGCTCTTTTCTGCGCTCTTCTGTGAGGGGCGGGAAAACGAGGCGGATAGCTGTACCGTCGTTCTGGGGATTGATGCCGATATCGGAAGCAAGGATAGCTTTCTCAATGTTCTTCAGGCAGGAGCGGTCCCAGGGCTGGATGACAAGGATGCGTGCCTCGGAAACGGAGATGGCTGCCATCTGGTTTACGGGAGTGGCTGTGCCGTAGTAATCTACTGTGAGTTTGTTGAGCACGGATGCGCTTGCGCGACCTGCTCTGATGGATGCATATTCCTGTTCAAGCACGGATATTGTCTTGGTCATTTTTTCGTCATAAGCTACGAGGTGCTGTTTCATGGTTTTTCCTCCTGTTTTATATAATTCTAATTATTTTACTATTGTACCTATCGTCTCGCCGTTGATGGCACGATAGATGTTTTCGGGCTGACGCACATTAAAGACAAGAATAGGCATATGTGTGTCTTTGCAGAGTGCGGCGGCTGTGCTGTCCATGACCTTGAGGTCTTTTTCAAGCACATCCTTGAAGTGTACCTCATCGTATTTGACAGCATCCGGGTTGGTGTTGGGGTCTTTGTCAAACACACCGTCAACATTGGTTGCCTTGAAGACTATATCGGCATCTATCTCGGCTGCACGGAGCGCTGCTGCTGTATCTGTGGAGAAGAAGGGGTTGCCTGTGCCTGCGCCGAACACGACTACTCTGCCCTTTTGAAGGTGTCTCACCGCTCTGTTGCGGATATACGGCTCGGCAATGGACTGCATGGGAAGCGCTGTCTGAACGCGTACGGGAACTTCCAGCTTTTCAAATGCATCCGCAAGGGCCAAGGAGTTGATAACAGTTGCCAGCATTCCCATGTGGTCGGCTCTGGTTCTGTCCATCTCGCCTCCCGAGCGACCTCTCCAGAAGTTTCCTCCTCCGACAACTATTGCTATCTGAACACCTGCATCAACGCATTTTTTAATGCTTGCGCAGATATCCTGAACCACATTATAGTCCAAACCGAACTGCTTATCTCCGGCCAGGGCCTCTCCGGAAAGTTTGATAAGGACTCTCTTGTAGTTAATACTCATAGTGTTTTCCTCTCCTTTTGTAGTATCGGATTTATAAGCATATCGTATTGTATACATACCCACTATCTATTTTAAAATAATAATCGCAAGATGTAAAGAATTATTTTTTGTCGGGACTGTTAAACTACCGTAAGATATTTTTAAAAATTGCATATTATTTGTTTTAAGAATCTCAAATTACAATTATCTACGGGGAAACCTTTTGTTTTTCATCAATTTTCGGAGGCTTTTTCTATGGAGATCCTTGAATTTATAAGCAAAGCAGTTGCCGCCTTCCTTGCTGTGTGCTACTGCTATCAGTTTTTATATATTCCCGTGGCGCTGTTTGCCAAAATTAAAAAGCGCCGACTTCCGCCATCCAAAAAAGAGAATAATTATGCCGTTCTCATCTGTGCAAGGAATGAGGAAAACGTCATACACGAGCTGATAGAGAGCATCCGTCAGCAGAGCTACCCTGCAGAGAAGATCACCGTGTTTGTTGCTGCGGATAACTGCACCGACGGCACCGCCGCTGCCGCAAGAAGCTGCGGTGCCGTCGTCTATGAGCGCTTTGATATGCGCCTCATCGGCAAAGGCTATGCCATGGAGTTCCTTCTTGACTGCATCAAACAGGATTACGGCGATATTTTTGACGGATATTTTGTGTTTGATGCGGACAACATTCTCACTTACAACTATATTGAACAGATGGACCGCACCTTTTGCTCCGGCTACGACATTGTCACCAGCTACCGCAACTCCAAAAACTACGGCGACAACTGGGTATCGTCCGGCTACGGACTTTGGTTCATCAAAAGCTCGGTGTATCTCAACCAGGCAAGGCACACCCTCGGTGTGAGCTGCGCCGTATCCGGCACCGGTTTTATGTTCAGCCGCCGTATTATTGAAAAGCAAAACGGCTGGCCCTATCACCTTCTTACCGAGGACATTGAATTTTCCGTGGCAAACATCGCCCAAGGTGAAAAGATAGGCATCTGTGCGGATGCCGTGTTCTACGATGAACAGCCGACCTCCTTCCGTCAGGCGTGGCAGCAGCGTATGCGCTGGGCCAAGGGATATCTTCAGGTGTTTTGGAAATACAAATCTCCGCTTTTCAAAGGCTGTGTGCGTGGCAGCTTCTCCTGCTTTGATATGCTGATGACCACTATGCCCTCCTTTGTGCTGAGCCTGATAATCTTTGCCTCCAACATTGCTTTGGCGGTGATGGCTGTGGCAAAGGGTGAAAACCCGTTTTTGACCATGACCACCCTGCTGCAAAGCCTATTCGGGGCATATCTCTCGCTGTTCGGGCTCTCGGTTTTCACCACCGTGACAGAGTGGAAGCGCATCCTCGCATCTCCGCTCAAAAAGATCTTATACTGCTTCACCGTCCCCATTTTTCAGGCGACGTACATCCCCGTTTCGCTGTGGGCTTTGTTTGTCAACGTCACCTGGAAGCCGATACATCACAGTGTCTCCGGCAGGGAGCTGCTTGCAAAAAACAAAACGGCGGCATAGATTTTATAAGCGTTGGCAAGCACTTTTGTTTATCCGCGGAGCGTTAACGGGATTCTTAAGGGGCAAGCCCCTTATGCGCGGGCCGCGCAGGCCAACTCCTTGCGCTCGGCGCAACATAAACATACTAAACACAACGCTATGCGGAGCATAGCGTTCAAAACCAATCTATCAACAAGCACTTTCCTCTGCGTTGGCTTAATTTATATTCCAACTCTTGTGCTCAAGCCGCACAGGCTCCCCATTTTTATTACACGATAAAAATGGGGGAAAAAGCGTGTTTAAGGGAAGAA
>JAFSHJ010000237.1 GCA_017440425.1 Oscillospiraceae bacterium
ATGACAGCACGCTCAGGGCACGTTGCAACGAAATTGTTGTGGCGGCGGCAAAAAACGAGGTGTTTTCCATAAAGGAAAAGACAAAATTCTGGAAAAAGAAGTGGCTGTCCGAGTACAAAGGCATAATTATCATGCTGGTAATATTTGCTGTGGCGGGATATTTTGCCGCATTCTTTCTGCTGGATTTTTTGGGTGAGTCCAAATCTCTGGCAGGGATGTGCTGGACGTTGCTCTGCATCTGCACCTACGGCAGCATCCGCAACAAAATGATGATATATGTGGAAGGAAAAATCTACGGCAAATGCAGCAAAACCGAGTGAAGTCAAAGTGGAAGCTTCACTCGGTTTTGAATGTTTTTAATATTTTGTAAGTTCTTTTACCTCGTTTATGACCTTGGTCATCGTCTCCAGCGAAACGTTGTCGGGGATGGAGTGGTCGGTGGAGAAAATATATCCACCGTTTTCCTTGAGAATTGGCAGCTTCTGTTTTATCTCGTCCAGAATCACATCGGCATCGTTCCAGCTGAGGGCATTTATGCCGCCGTGGAGGACCAGTTTGTCGCCGTATTCCTTTTTAAGATTGATGGGGTCCATACCCGCTTTTACCTCCAGCGGGTTAAGGGCATCCACACCCGTGTCAACAACATCGGGGAGGAGGGGCATAATGTTTCCGCAGGAGTGCAGACGTGCCACAATTCCATGGTTGTGCGCCCAATCCACCAGCTTTTTGTGGTAGGGCTTCAGTACGTCGCGGTATATCTGCGGTGAGAAAAAGGGTGTGCCCTTGTAGCCCATGTCGTCATACCAAAACGCCTCGTCAAGCCTGAAGCCCAGCTCCCAGGCGCGTTCAAACATTTTAATGTTGCGCTCAAGCTGACAATCAAAGATATGGCGCATAAACTCAGGCTCTTCAAGCATGGCAACAAGGGTGTCCTCCGTTCCCATCATACGGGCATGGGTAACGTCAAAGCCAAACCAAAAAGTTCCGAACACCCAGGCACCCTCTGCTCTCCATTTGGGATAGAGCTTTTTCAATTTCTCAATGGGGATGCGTTCATCCTCTGTGGACATTCTGCTGAATGCCTCTTCCCAGGCCTCGGCGGTTTTCAGCTTAAAATCAAGGCACTCAGGGGTGGAAGTTGCGTTTTTGAAGGATTTTATAGTGACCCCCCAATCGGTGGTGTAGATAACGTATCTGTCTGTCTCCTCAATAATTTTTCTCTCGTAGTGGGGAGAGGTGTCCACACTGAAGGAGTATATTTTATCAACGTCAAAATAGTCTATCCAGTTTGTGTTTTCGGGCATACCCTCTCTGTTCCAGCGTTTTACGGTGGTCTCCCACGGAGAATCCGTAATGGGAACGCGGTCTGCCTCGCGGTGCTCGTACATTCGCTTCATGCGTTCATGTGTAGTCATTTCAGTCATATATATCCACCCTTATTGAATTATATTTTTGAATATGATATTATAATAAGTGTTAGAGCTATTTATTGCAATAATTTTTTAAAAACAAGCGGATTTTGTGAAGAAACACATCATTTTTTTGATATTGCGGGTGATGATATGCACACTTTGAGTTTGAACTACGGAATACTTAGAACCGTTGATATTTTACCGATAAAACACGAGGAGGAGTTTTTCTCAATCAGTGCATTGGGTTGGCACAGGTGCGGTGACTTATACTGTATATCCCGCGAAAGTAGCAACAGCGAAACGCACCTGCTGTTGCTCACCACGGGCGGAGAGGGTGCAATGGAGATTGAGGGGCAGAAATATGTTCTTACCCCGGGCAGCATTGCGCTTGTGCCGAGAAAAACTAAAAACACCTATTATACTCCCGCAGGAGGTGAGTGGGTATTTTATTGGCTGCATCCGATGGGAGAAATATCCAACGCTTTTTGGGACAGAGTTGCTGCCAAAGGAGATTTTCTTGCGTTTTCCTATGGAAATTCATTTGCAGAGGAAATGGAGGAGCTGCTGCGACTCTATGATGAAAAATTGCCCGGATTTGAGCTGAAGGTGTCGCTGGTGCTGTCGGGGTTGTTTCATCGGGCAGCAATACTGCTGAATAAAAACCAAGTCCCAACAATGTCAGAAAAGATAAAAAGATATATCGAAGGCAACTACCGCAAAAAGCTGCAGCTGGATGAGATAGCGGGGGAGATGTTTGTTTCAAAAGCCCATATGATACGGGAGTTCAAGCGTGAGACGGGAGATACTCCACACAGCTATCTTATAAAACACCGCCTGCAGATAGCGGCACAGTTGTTGAGCTTTGGCAGCAGTGGAATGAATGAGATAGCCGCAGAGGTGGGATTTTCATCCTCCAGCCATTTTATAAGCAAGTTCAAAGAGCACTACGGCTGTACCCCAACAGAATACCGCAGCAAAAAACGATATGCCGCAGAAATAAGCTGAGCCATAACAAAAAACAGAGAATTGTTCTATTGTAAACCAATGGATTATGTGCTATAATGTAAATAATTTGTGCCGGAGGTGAGAGCGCGTCCGTTGCTGACAGAATTTGGCGGCAAAACGCATTAAAAATGGGTTTGAAGGCATTGTTTGCAGGAGATCGCAAAAGCGTTGATATGACCGAGGGTGATATCAAGCGGCATCTTATAAGCTTTGCATTTCCGCTTCTTGTGGGAAACATTTTTCAGCAGCTTTACAATATGGTGGACACCTGGGTGGTTGGAAACTATGTCAGCAACGAGGCGTTTTCGGCAGTTGGCTCGGTGGGTCCCATAATAAATATACTCATCGGATTTTTCCTTGGCTTTTCCAGCGGCGCAGGTGTTGTAATTTCACAGTATTACGGCGCAAAAAGATACGATAAAGTGCAGGATACCGTCCACACGATGATGGTGATAACCCTCATTTTTTCAGCGGTAATAACCGTTGCAGGCATTTTGATGACTCCTTTTATGCTGGATGTTATGAAAACACCCATAACCGTCCTGCCGGAATCCAAAAAATATCTTTATGTCTATTTCGGCGGCTCGGCAGGTCTGCTGATATATAATATGGGCGCAGGCATTCTGCGTGCCGTGGGAGATTCCAAACGTCCCTTCTATTATTTGGTAGTCTCTGCCTGCACAAACATTGTTTTGGACCTTGTTTTCGTGCTTGTGTTTGAAATGGGTGTTGAGGGTGTTGCGCTGGCAACTGTTATTGCGCAGGGTCTTTCCGCAGTTTTGGTGCTCATCGAGATGTTCCGCACCACCAGCTGCATCAAACTCAGCCTTAAAAAGCTGCGCATCAACAAAGAGATGCTGATGAAAACAATGAAGCTGGGTCTGCCCTCTGCGCTGCAGATGACCATAACCTCCTTCTCCAACGTTTTCGTTCAGTCCTATATCAACTATTTCAAAGAAGACTTTATGGCAGGCTGGACAGCCTATGCAAAGATAGACCAGCTGCTCTTCCTGCCAATGCAGTCGCTTTCGCTGGCATCCACCACCTTTGTGGGACAAAACCTTGGCATAAACAACGTGAAAAGAGCACGAAAAGGCGCAAATACAGCCCTTGTTATGTCGGTCGTCTCCACGGCAATACTTATGGTGCCGGTAATAATATTTGCCCCACAGCTCATCGCCTTCTTCAACTCCAAACCGGAGGTGGTGGAATACGGAAAGATATTGCTTCGCTGGATCAGTCCTTTCTATGTGCTCTGCTGTGTGAACCAGATCTATAGCGGTGCGCTGCGCGGCTCGGGCAACACAAGAACCCCGATGATAATAATGCTGGTCACCTTCGTAGGTTTCCGCCAGCTCTATCTCTTTGTAATGGCAAACTATATCGCCAACGAGATAATCCCCATCGCAATGTCCTATCCCGCAGGCTGGTTGCTCTGCAGCCTCATAACCACCATATATTATCTTAAAACAGATTTGAAGAGCAAGGTCGTGAAGCAGGGCGAAGTCGCCGTACAAACCTGAAATTGTAAAACAAGGTGAATTTAAGAGAAATCTTTTTGTCAAAGCCGTACCCAGATTGACTTTTGGGTGCGGCTTTGATATAATTTTTCATAGAAATGCAGTTTTGCGGCAAAAGGCAAAACAAGGCATATTGTTTTGAAGAAGAGGGCGTTTTTATGGACGATAAATATTTGAGAGTTGCGGCTATACACGATCTTTCCGGCTTTGGCAGATGTTCCATATCGGTAATACTTCCCGTAATGTCGGCAATGGGCGTGCAGGTGTGTCCCGTGCCAACCGCTGTGCTTTCCAGCCACACGGGCGGCTTGGGAGATGTTGTGGTGCGCGATCTCACCGATTTTATCGAGCCCTGTCTTGAGCACTATAAGAGCCTTGGCATAAACTTCGACTGTGTTTACAGCGGATTTCTCAACTCGCAGCAGCAGATAGACAGCTGTCTGGATTTTTATGCCACCTATCCCAATGCACTTGCGGTTGTTGACCCCGTAATGGGCGACCACGGCAAACCCTACCGCACCTATACTCCCGAAATGCGTGCAAGAATGAAGGAGCTGGTCAATGTGGCGGACGTGATAACCCCCAACATGACAGAGGCATCCATGCTGCTGGGAATGGAATATTCCAGAACACCCATGACCCGCTCGCAGGTGAAGAGCATTCTTGCAAGACTTGGTGAGATGGGACCCAAAATGGTGGTCATCACCGGTGTTGAAATGGCAGCGGGAGAATTGGCAAACGTGGGCTACGACAAAGTCAACGGAAGCTTTTGGTATGTAGGCTGCGATTACGTTCCCGTATCCTATCCCGGCACGGGAGACATCTTTGCGGCGGTCCTCACCGGCGGACTTCTCCGCGGTGACAGCCTACCCCTGGCAATAGTGCGCGCCACCCGCTTCATCGAAATTGCAATAAAAACCACCTTCAGCTATTCCACCGATACCCGCTACGGTGTAATGTTTGAGCGTGCTTTGCCTTATCTCACCCAAAACGAGATTTTGAGCGGATTTTCCATTCTTTAATATAGGAGCGGCAAAATGAAAAAGCTTATAGAAAACACAAGAGAACATTCCATTGAACATGGCCCCATACCTTTTTGGAGCTGGAACAGCAAGCTTGAGCCGCAGGAGCTTCGCCGTCAAATGAGAAATATGCGAAGCCTTCACATGAACGGTGCATTTATGCACGCCCGCACCGGACTTTCCACCGAATATCTCTCGGAGGATTGGTATAACTGCATCAGAGCGTGCGTGGACGAGGCTGAAAAGCTTGGCATGGAAGCATGGTGCTACGATGAAAACGGCTGGCCCAGCGGTTTCGGCGGCGGAGAGCTGCTGGAAGATCCCGAAAATTGGGCAACATTCATCGGACTTGAAGAGTCGGATAAATATCCCGATGCACCAAGCGGTGAGCCTACCCATAAAGTCGGCGAAATCGGCAAGGGCGACCCCATCCTCGGCGTATACGTCATCCGTGACGGAAAATGCATCAAGGTCGAGGGCGATTGCGGCGCAGATAAATATTATGTTGTGCGTCAGGGCTTCGACCCCAGCTATGTTGACACCCTGAATGCGGCTATTACCCGCAAATTTATTGCACACACCTACGAGACATATAAAGAAAAGGTGGGCATCTCCGAAAATATGCCCGGCTTTTTCACCGACGAGCCCCAGTATTACCGCTACGAAGTGCCCTGGTCCACTCTTCTTCCCGCAGAATTTGAGAAGAGATACGGACTCAACATCTTCGATGAGCTGGCAGCAATGTTCATCGATTTTGACGGCGCAGAGGTTTTCCGCTATCGCTATCACAAAATGATACACCAGCTGTTCATCAACGGCTTTATAAAGGAAATTTACGAGTGGTGCGAGAAAAACGGCGCAAAGCTCACAGGACACGCCGTTGAAGAGTTTTCACTGAGCGGACAGATGCTGTGCATCGGCGGTGTTATGCCCTTCTATGAATATGAGCACATTCCCGGCATCGATTATCTGGGACGCAACCTTGTCAACGATATGGGTCCCAGACAGCTCGGCTCTGTTTGTGCACAGCTTGGTAAGAAAAAGGCCATCACCGAAAACTTTGCCTGCTGCGGTTGGGACGTGCTTCCCAACGAAATAAAGAATATTGCAGAGCTGCAATATGCAGGCGGCGTAAACATGATGTGCCACCACCTCTATCCCTACACCGTAAAGGGACAGTGCAAGCGCGACTATCCCGCATTCTATTCCGAGCATCTGCCCTGGCAGCAGGGACTTGCGGAGTTCAACGAATATTTCAACCACCTCGGCTACATTCTCGCTCAGGGCGAAGAGATGGTTGATACACTTGTTATCCACCCCATGCACAGCGCCTGGCTGTGGTATAAAAAAGACTGCGATTGGGGTGTAATCAGTCAGAGCATGCTGGAGCTTGAGAACAGCACATCGGGTCTGCTTGAGCTGCTGGGCGAATATCAGGTGCCCTACCACTTTGG
>JAFSHJ010000238.1 GCA_017440425.1 Oscillospiraceae bacterium
ACAAAGCGGAATTTGCATTTTATCAAATTCATTCTTTGCGTGCAACAAAAGGATATAACTCCTCTATATAAAGAAAATTATACCTATTTTGCAAATATTCAGATTAGTTTGGCATAATTATCATACCACATTTCACCTGAAATAACAAGAGCTTCTGATTTTTTATCAAAACAAATGCAGAGATATCAAAAACGATATCTCTGCACCGTTGGTTTAATAGCTTTATGCGTGTGCATAGCTCATACGCTTCATCTTCATCCTGAGCTTGTCTGCGATCATGGCAATAAACTCGGAATTAGTGGGCTTTCCACGGGAATTATGAATCGTGTAGCCAAAATAGGAGTTGAGAATATCCACGTCTCCTCTGTCCCAGGCGACCTCAATGGCGTGGCGGATGGCACGCTCCACACGGGATGAGGTGGTTGCGTTCAGCTTTGCCACGGTGGGATAAAGGAGTTTGGTGATGTGGTTTATCATCTCGGGATCGTCTATTGCAAGAAGTATTGATTGGCGCAGATATCCGTAACCCTTTATATGTGCCGGCACTCCGATCTGATGTATTATGTCGGTCACCATCAGTTCGGTATCCGGCGCTTCCTTCTCTGTTCTTTCCATTTCCTTTTCTTCCTCTCTGCTTTGCTGTTTTTTAACTCCGATCATTCTTGCAAGTCTGGATGCCATCACTCCCGCCTCAAACGGCAATGGGAAGCAATAGACAGCTCCGTTTTCCATCAGCTCGGATACCAACCCATCATTCTGCACCATTACAAAGAATTTTGTAGCGATCCTTGCCTCTTTTGCCATACACATCACTTCCACTGCATCTATTCCGCTGAGAAATGCATCGCACAGCACCGCCGATATCTTTTTCTCCTTGATGACCTCAAACAGTTTTTTGCCGTTTTTCGGCAATATGTTCGTCTCTATGTTAAGCTTTCTCAGCCCTTCCGCTACGCTTTGGCTCAACATTACATCATCCGACATCACGATGACCGATGCCTCCTCTCTTGCTGCGATGTTTTTCTTCATATACTCGTTTTCCACTTGCAAGTCCTCCGTTTTCTGTTTTTCTTTATCCATATTATACCATATTTACCAAATTATGGCAATAACAAATTTTATCTTTTACAGTTAAATTATACACAAAGATGCTGTCGCATAAGTGTGCAAAGTGACTGTAATATTTTGTCGAATTGCGGTTTTTCGTTTTTTTCTGCTGTTTCTGTCTGTTTTTGACAACATTCCGCAAGACGGTTTTTACACAAATTTGCAGCTCCTTTCAAAAACAAAACCATCCGAGCAGCAACCGCCGGATGGTTTATTTTTTGGTGCCTTCAAAACTTAATACCCCCGCCCTCTGCGACAATGTCTCCGGACATTGTCGCGCGCTGTTTGCGCAGCGTCGTCAGCAAAAGCTGACGAAGAGGGCGGGGTGTTTTCGGTTTCGGTTGCACTGTATTAAATTCAAAGTGCCGTTATTGCGGCAGTAAGCGCCTTTACCATATTCTCAATGCTCATTGACGGCGCACCGTTTTTGGCTTGCTCGGGAAGATATGGAATGTGTATAAATCCCACCTTTGTGTTGGTGCCGTCAAAATGTGCAAGCAGAGAATAGAGCACACAGTTGCAGACATAAGTACCTGCCGTATAGGATGCCGATGCGGGAATTCCGCTGTCGTTTACGGCCTGCACCAATTTCCTTGCAGGAACGGTGGAAAAATATGCCGCTCTGCCACCCTTGATTATCTCCTCATCGGTGGGCTGCTCTCCCGCATTATCGGGAATGCGTGCGTGCTTCAGGTTTATGCCCACAAATTCCACCGAGATATCCTTTCTGCCGCCTGCCTGACCGATGCATAAAATCACATCCGGCAACAAATTCGCCGCTGCGGCTTCAACAGCTTGCGCCGCATCTGCAAAGGTCACGGGCAAAGACAGCTTGGTCAGCTCAAGATCTGCCAGTTTATCAGGCAGCAGCTTCACCGCCTCCCACGAGGGGTTTATGCTTTCGCCGCCAAAAGGCTCAAAACCGGTTATAAGCAATTTTCTCATTTTGTCACTTCCCATCAGTTTTATTATAGCTTTCCGCAACAGGCTGTCAACACTTTTTTAATTTTATCTGCATTGCATTTAAAACGGCAATCTGCTATACTTTTTATATGTTCAACATCAAACCGACGGAGGTGCATTTTAATGAGGATGTATGATATCATTGCAAAAAAGCGTGACGGCGGCGAGCTCACCTATGATGAGCTTGAGTTTTTTGTCAAAGGCACTCTTGGCGCCGTGCCCGATTATCAGCTTACTGCGCTGCTGATGGCGATCTGCATAAGAGGCATGACCGAGAGGGAGACCTCCGACCTGACATTGCTGATGGCAAACTCCGGAGACGTGATGGATCTCTCCAAAATTGAAGGCGCCACCGTTGACAAGCACAGCACCGGCGGTGTTGGCGACAAAACCACCCTCATTGCGGGACCAATTGCCGCTGCCTGCGGAGTTAAGGTGGCAAAAATGTCCGGACGTGCTCTCGGACACACCGGCGGCACCATCGATAAGCTGGAATCCATCCCCGGCTTCCGCACCTCCCTTGACAACAGCGAATTTTTTGATATCGTCAACCGTGTGGGCATCTGTGTGGTGGGACAGACCGCCAACCTCGCCCCTGCCGATAAAAAACTCTATTCCCTCCGGGACGTGACCGCCACGGTGGAGAGCATCCCCCTCATTGCATCCAGCGTAATGAGCAAAAAACTGGCCGCAGGCTCAAGCGGCATTCTGTTGGATGTGAAAGTGGGCAGCGGCGCATTTATGAAGACCCGCGAAGCTGCGGTTGCACTTGCCGAGCAGATGGTCGCCATAGGCAAAACCGCAGGACGCCGCACGGCTGCACTCATCACCAACATGGATATTCCCCTTGGCAGAGCTATAGGCAATTCTCTCGAGGTCATTGAAGCGGTGGAAACTCTTTCCGGCAAAGGACCGAAAGATATAACCGACCTCTGCCTTGAGCTTGCCGCAAATATGCTCTATCTCTCCCTCCCTGAGCATATTACACTCACCGAATGCCGCAGACGCACCTCCGAAGCTCTTGACAGCGGTGCCGCTCTTAAAAAACTGGAAGAGATGGCTGCTGCACAGGGCGGAGATATCTCCTGTCTTAAAGATACTTCAAAATTCCCCGCTGCTGCCGAAACAGGCGAATACACCGCCGCATCCGAAGGCTATATCACCTCCATTGATGCGGAAGGATGCGGAATTGCAGCATCTCTGCTTGGAGCCGGCAGAGAAAAAGCAGGAGAACCCATCGACCATGCCGCCGGCATAGTTCTGCTTAAAAAGCCGGGTGAATACGTTAAACGCGGGGAACCTCTTGCAATGCTCTATGCCTCCGACCAGATCAAACTGGTGCAGGGTCTCGCACGTCTTGACAAGTGCTACAACATCTCCGCAATAAAACCCTCTCTGCCCGAACTCATTATCGCATCCGTTTAATTAAATTTTTCATTTTTCCGCCCCTCACTTTTCACTGTGCGGGGCAGTTTTTTGCCGCTTTTCCGGCAAAATGTGGATAATTTTATTATTATTGAAAAAACTCACAAAAAAGCAAGAATTTTTTTGAAAAAAGATTGAAAAATCCTTGAAAAACACTTGCAATTCGGCGAGTATTGTGTTATAATTTTTTGGATAAAAAAATCACACGTTTCACAATTGTCAAATCGGGTGGCAGCGTTGCTGTCTGTTTGTCAAGATGCGTGAAACGGAGGTAAACAACCTAAGGAGGAAAAAACCATGGCAGTAGTATCAATGAAACAGCTTCTTGAAGCAGGCGTTCATTTCGGACACCAGACAAGAAGATGGAACCCCAAAATGGCTCAGTACATCTTCACTGAGCGTAACGGCATCTATATCATCGACCTTCAGAAAACAGTTAAGAAGCTCGAAGATGCTTACATGTTTATCCGCGAAGTATCCGCAGAGGGCAAAGACGTTCTCTTCGTAGGTACTAAGAAGCAGGCCGCTGACTCCATCCGCGAGGAAGCTGAGCGCGCAGGTGCTCACTATGTTAACGCTCGTTGGCTCGGCGGTATGATGACCAACTTCAAGACCATTCGTCGCCGTATCGATCGTCTCGAACAGCTCCGCAGAATGGAAGAGGACGGAACCTTTGAGCTCCTCCCCAAGAAAGAAGTTATCAAGCTTAAGCTCGAGATCGAACGCCTCGAGAAGTTCCTCGGCGGTATTAAGAATATGAAGCGCGCTCCCGGCGCTCTCTTCGTTGTTGACCCCCGCAAGGAAAGAATTGCTGTTGTTGAAGCAAAGAAACTCGGTATCCCCGTAGTAGCTATTGTTGACACCAACTGCGATCCTGATGAAGTTGACTATGTAATCCCCGGCAACGATGACGCTATCAGAGCAGTTAAGCTCATCGCATCCTCTATGGCTAACGCTATCCTCGAAGGCAGACAGGGCGAACAGACCGCTGACGCTGTTGAGAAGATCGAAGCCGACGAAGCTGAAGACGAGATCGCTGAATAATTTAAGCCACTCGAAACTCAAAAATCTAATATGGAGGAATAATCATGAATTTTACAGCTAAAGATGTACAGACTCTGCGCGAGAGAACCGGCGTTGGTATGATGGACTGCAAAAAGGCTCTCACAGAGGCTAACGGTGATATGGATAAGGCTATTGAGGTTCTTCGTGAGAAGGGTCTCGCAAAGCAGGCTAAAAAGGCCGGCCGCATCGCTTCCGAGGGTATCGTATACGCTCTGGTTGACGAGGCTGCAAAGGCTGCTGTTATGATCGAAGTTAACGCTGAGACAGACTTCGTTGCTAAGAACGAGAAGTTCGTAAACTTTGCTGCTGACTGCGCAAAGACCGTTCTCGCTAACTCCCCCGCTGATGTTGACGCTCTTCTCGAGTGCAAGATCGCCGGCACAGACAACACTGTTGCTGATGCTCTCCGCGATATGGTTCTCGTTATCGGCGAAAACATCAAGATCCGTCGCTTTGTAAAGCACGACGGCATCGCTTGCGATTATATCCACGGCGGCGGCAGAATCGGCGTTCTCGCTTTCTTCGAAACCGACGACGCTATCGCTGCAAAGGCTGAGTTCAAGGCTATGGCTAAGGACATCGCTATGCAGGTTGCTGCTTCCCTTCCCCAGTATCTCGACGCTGCTTCCGTTCCCGCTGAAGTTATCGACAAAGAGAAGGAAATTCTCCTTGCTCAGGCTATGAACGAAGGCAAACCCGCTAACATCGCTGAGAAGATGGTTGCCGGCCGCATTAAGAAGTTCTATCAGGAAAACTGCCTTGTTGACCAGGCTTTCATCAAGGATCCCGACATGAGCGTTTCCAAGTATGTTGCTGAGACCTGCAAGACCCTCGGCGGCGACGTAAAGCTCACCGGCTTTGTACGTTACGAGAGAGGCGAAGGCCTTGAGAAGCGTGAAGACGACTTCGCAAGCGAAGTTGCCAACATGGTTAAATAATTAAGCTTAATGCTTTAAACAGCCCGTCTGATGACGGTCTGTTTTTTTGTGTTTTTTCAAAACAAAAACCCCCGAAGTTTTTAACCTTCAGGGGTTTTGGCTGTTTAGAAATTATTGATAAGTTCTGTGGATGTTTCGATAAGCTTTTCTGCTGTGCCGCAGACATATCTTGATGTAAGAGCCTCGTAGCCGCCTTCTTCAAAAGCACTTGCCATGGGATAGTATCCTTCATAGCCGTTGGCGCAGCAGGCGGGAATGGTTACGGTAAACTTGGAAGCGCTCTTTACGCTGCGTCCGATATCGGTGAAGGGTTCACCGGGGAAGCCTGCGAAAACAACGTCGCCCACAGCAACCGCGGTAACATAAAGTTCTTTTTCATCCGGCATATCCATCAGCTTGACGATTCGCTCTGCCTTTGCAACGATCTCTACGCAGCGCATACCTTTTTCATAGGGAACTGCGGCCTCTGTGCTGCCCAGTTCGCGGTAACGTTTGCTGACTGCCAGTGCCTCTTCCATCTCTTCGGGGAGGCCCTTGTTGAATTTTACGAAAATGTTGGTCTGTCCAAAGGATATCTTGCTGCCTTCCAGCGGTCTTGCAAGCTCATAGTTGCACAAAACCGACATAGCAATTTTTTCACCCATATATTTGGAACGCCGGTATCCGCCGCGGCACCATGTTTCATCAAGCGAAACGTCAATGTGGTTGGTGTCTCCCTGCGCACCGTTGATATACATACAACGGGAATTGGGAACGTGGCGTTCATAGGTATCACGCACAAACTTCGGATAGTCTGCCGATACTTTGCAGCCGCCGATAACATCCGGATGTACCTGGAAGTTTACGATACCGATCTCCGGCTTACCTTCACGTTTGAGGATAACAAGTGCGGAATTCTCGTCCGGTGTGCCGAGAGGATGGTCGATCTGAGGATTGAGACATCCGGGATTGGTTCTTACCGTTCCGTCTTTCATCTTGAATCTGCGGACAAAAGCAACGCCGTCTACCACACCTCTTGTGTAGGACATCTGTGTGGGAGCAAGATCCTGAACTGCAAGGTCTGCCACGTCGCACAGTTTTTTGATCATCATGTCGATGTAGTCTTCATTTTCCAGCTTGCCCACGCTGTCCATGGTGCAGGGACCCAGGTGGGTGTGGGTACAGCAGATGAAAACGCCTTCTTTTGCTGTGCCGATTCTTTCGGCAACGGCTGTGCGTGCACGGTCCTGAATCTGCTGACCGATACCGATTATATCCATGCTGATGACAACGGTGCGCTTTTCACCGTCATCAAATGCTACTGCTGTGGCGAGCAGGGGATCGAGGATGCCGTCTGCGCGGCGCTCTTCGTAATATCCTGCCAATGTTGTGCCAAACGCCGGTGTTATATCAATCCTTCCGAAACCGGACTGTAATGCTGCCATTTCCCAATCTCCTATGTTTTGTTATAATCAGAAATTTCTTTCGTTTTTCATTTTGTCGATCAGACTGTCGATCTGGCTTGAGAAGCGGTTGAGGGACTTGTTGGTAAGTCCTTTGCACTCCTTTGCCACCCTGAGCAGTCTCTCCGCAGCGGCAACCAGCTTTTCAAATGCGGTATCCTGCGGTTTTGCGGCTTTCTTCTTGAGCACAACGCCCTGAGTTATGTTGGTGTATTCCCCTGCTATCAGGTCATACTCCGTGCCGCTGAAGGGTGCATCCGCCTTGAGACCGTGTTCCTCACTGAGGCAGCGGGCAAATTCCTCGCAGGCTTCCTTTTCGCCGTGGTTGACAAACACCTGCTTCGGCTTTTTATCAAAGGAGTTGACCCAGTTGAGCAATCCCTGCTTATCTGCATGACCGCTGATACCCGGCAGCAGACCGATTTCTGCATTGACCTTTACTTCGTCGCCGAAGAGCTTAACTTTTTTAGCTCCGTCGTAGAGGGTGCGTCCCAATGTGCCAACCGACTGATAGCCGACGAACAGCACCGTGGATTCCTTGCGCCACAGATTATATTTGAGGTGATGGCGAATTCTTCCCGCATCGCACATTCCGCTGGATGCGATTATCACCTTGGGTGTGATGTCTGCGTTCAGCTCTTTGGATTGCTCGGTGGTGACATAGGTGGTGAGACCGTCGAAAACGATGGGGTTGTTGCCCTCCTGCATGACTTTGCGGGTTGGCTCGTCAAAGCAATCCATTCCGCACTGCATAAACACGGAGGTGGCTTCGTTGGCGAGGGGGCTGTCAACATACACCTTGAATCCGTCGTGACCCTTCACCATTCCCGAATTCTTTATCTCTCTTATAAAATAGAGCAATTCCTGGGTTCTGCCCACCGCAAAGGAGGGGATTATCACGTTGCCTCCGCGGTCAAGGGTGCGCTGGATGTAATCTGCCAGCACTTTAACGTGAATGTTCTCATCCTCACGTTTTTCGTGCAGTCTGTTGCCGTAGGTTGATTCGATGACAAGATAATCTGTCTCCGCCACCTTTTGGGGATCGTTGATTATAGGCTGATTGGTGTTGCCCACGTCTCCGCTGAAGACGATCTTGCGCTCTTCGCCGTTTTCGCTGAGCCAGAATTCTATGCAGGCACTGCCCAGCAGATGTCCGATATCGGTGAATCTTACAACGATGTTTTCGCTGACCTGCACGGCTTTTCCGTAGCTGCAGGGACGGGCAAGACGCATAAGTCCGTCAACATCCTCCATGTCATAGATGGGTTCGATTTTGGGACCGCCCGCTCTCACGGATTTTCTGCTCTTATATTCTGCCTCGGATATCTGAATGTTGGCGCTGTCGCGCAGCATTATGTTGCAGAGGCTGTAGGTCTCGTTGGTGGTGTAAAACGTGCCGCGGAAGCCGTTTTTATAAAGCAGCGGCAGCATTCCCGAGTGGTCTATGTGTGCGTGGGTGAGGAAAACGTAGTCTATCATGCTTTCGGGGATGGGCAGCGGCTGGTTTTCGTAAAAATTAACGCCCTGCTCCATTCCTCTGTCGATAAGGGCATACTGTCCGCCTATCTCAAGCAGCGTACAGCTTCCCGTAACCTCGTGGGCTGCACCCAAAAATGTAATTTTCATACCGGTTATTACTCCTTGCCGCCCATTGCTCTGAGCTCTGAAATAAACATATCAACATCCACAAACTGTCTGTATACCGATGCGAAGCGGACATAGGCAACTTCGTCGATATCTTTCAGCTTTTTCATTGCCATTTCACCGATATCTGTGGAGTAAACCTCTGTTTTCATTTTGTTGCGCAGGCTGACTTCAATATCATCCACCGCATTTTCAATAACATCCATGGAAACGGGGCGTTTTCCGCAGGCGATGGTCATTGCGTTTATAAGCTTGTTTCTGTCAAACGGCTGACGGGAATTGTCTCTCTTTATAACCATGAGCGGCAATGTCTCCACCGTTTCAAAGGTAGTGAATCTCTTTCCGCAAGAGAGACATTCTCTTCTTCTGCGTATCATTTTTCCGTCTTCTGTGGGTCTGGAATCCGCAACCTTACTCTCGGCAAATCCACAATATGGACATCTCATAACAACATTCACTCCTGTTTTATATAATTATTCTTCGTTTGCAAAAAGCTCTAATTTGAGCTGTTCTCCCAAATCCTCATCTCTGGGGATAGCGCCTGCCGCAGGCAGATTCTTTGCCCTGAAGCGATAGGCATTGCCCAATGCGCCCTCCCTGAACTCCTCCACTTCGCTGACAAATGCGTTCTTTTTAAGCTGCATTGCAATTATTCCCTGGGTATCCTTTGTTGTTTTGGAAGCGACAAGTGCGCTGTGCAGCAGCAATATCCTTCCGGAAGAGGCTTTCAGCATAAACTCGGTCTCTTCCTTGATATAGAACAGCGCTGTGAGGGGGAATTTTTCGCAATAGGCATTGATGAGCTTCTTGCGCTTTGTCTTGGTCTCGTAGGCAGACATCTCTACCTTGGAAACTCTTCCGTTTTCGTAGAAGAACATCATATAGCCTTTGTAATCGCTGACCGAGACCATTCCGATGACCTTCTCGCCCTCGTCCATCTGCAGCCTTGCGGGGATATATTCGCCCAACAGACTGATTTTTGTATCTGCAAAATCGGCACAGTCGCTCTTATATACCTGCGCCTTATCGGTGAAGAACAGCAGACCTGCGTTGTTGGTGGTCTCTTCGCTCACAATCAGGCTGTCGCCCTCTTTAAACTTATGCTCGCCGCTCATTCTGAGTGACTGGGGGGTTACCTTTTTAAAGTAGCCCTCTTTGGTGAGGAAGATGTGCACGGGATAATCCGGAACCTCATCCTCTTCCTCCGCCACATCCTGCATCACATTGTAGAGGATGACGCTCTTGCGGGGCTTTGCATATTTTTTGATTATCGTCTCCAGCTCCGAGATGATTATGTCTCTCACCTTGCTGCGGCGGGCGAGTATCTCTTCCAGCTTTGCTATCTCCGCCTTGAGGGAGGCAATATCGTTGGTTCTGCCAAGAATATATTCTCTGTTCAGGTGGCGGAGCTTTATCTCTGCCACGTATTCTGCCTGGATCTCGTCGATGCCGAAGCCCATCATCAGGTTGGGGACAACTTCGGCTTCCTCTTCCGTCTCACGGACTATTCTTATGGCTTTATCTATATCCAGCAGGATCTTTTCGAGACCTTTGAGCAGGTGCAGACGGTCTTTTTTCTTCTGCAGGTCAAAGTAAACTCTTCTCTTCACGCATTCCTCACGGAAGCCGCACCACTCGATGAGCAGCGGTTTTACACCCAGCACCTGCGGTGTGCCGCCGATGAGCACGTTGAAGTTGCATTTGAATGCATTCTGCAGCGGGGTTGCGGCAAACAGCTTGTTCATCAGTTTATCTGCATCCACTCCGCGTTTTAAGTCTATCGTCAGTTTAAGACCGCCCAGGTCGGTCTCGTCACGCACGTCGGAGACCTCTTTGAGCTTGCCGAGTTTGACAAGGGACGTAAGTTTATCTATGACCGTTTCCACTGTGACGTTGGGAG
>JAFSHJ010000239.1 GCA_017440425.1 Oscillospiraceae bacterium
ACGTAGCAGGCAGTACCAAGGCAGCAACCAATGACATACTTGCCCTTGGGCTCCAAAGAGAAGAAGGAATAGAATGTGACAACACCGTAGATCTCTGCAACGGAGATGCCTGTCTTCTCTGATACGAGTTTCTGGACATCCAGAGGAATATAACCGTATTCATTCTGAATGTCGCTGAGAATCATCATCAGCGGTGTCTTTTCGTCTGCATATCTGTCGCAGATTTCGCAGATCTTCTTGACACCGGCTTCACTGATATGAGCCATATTTTACCTCCTAATAAAATGAGTTTAATGAGAGCATTTTTTGATACTGTATGTATCCTTATAATTATACATCCTTTTGTCGAAAAAAACAAGAGGATTTTAGCGATTTATTATTCTAAAATACAAGGGAATGACAAATAATTAACAAAGTTTGATGCGGAATTTCAATATACAACCTTTTATGGCAAAACTTTCCTGATTGCAACTGTCAAAATGGTGTTGTTTTTTGGGAAAAACCGTGTAATTCAGCGCTTTAAAGCTTGTTACTGTGCCGGTTTTTCCGCAAAGCCGAAGAAGAGCGTTTCAGCAAAAGGACGGAAGCCCAGGTTGGTTATATCCGCAGACACGGCATAAGAGGAGGTCTCATAAAACATGGGGACGAGAACAGCATTTTCTATAAGCTCGGTCTCCATCCGACGGTATATTTTTGCAGCATCTGCAGGGTCGGAACAGAGAAGTGCTTCAGCAAATCTTTGTGCATAATTTTCGCCTGCATTGTAGCGGCAGACATTGCCATCCGAGAGATATGCTCCCAGCAGCGAGGCGGGAGAGTTGTATTCGGGGTTTGTGGGGAGCAGTGCAAGCTGATAGTTGCCGGAAGAGGCTCTTGCAAGCAGCTCTTCAACGGGGAGTATCTCAAGGTTGACAAACAGCGCTATATTCTGCTGCCAGTCACTTTGGAGGTCGCCGCAAAGCAGTGTCATTGCCTCGGTATTCGGGCAGAGCAGCGTCAGCTTCGGCAAACCGGAGGGGAACTCATCGTAAGCGAGGTTTAGATATTCTTTGGCTGCAAAGATATCCTTTTCCAGCGTCAGGTTTTCGCCTGCAAGCTTGCGGTAGTTTTCGCCGAGTATCTCTGTAGCGCCGGGCACAAGAGCAGCCGCAGGGCGATAGGATGTGTCTTTCAGGCGGTTTGCGGTGTGGAGGGGATCCATCGAGAGCACCATTGCCATACGGAGATAATAGCTGCTCATGGCATCCGATGCGGTGTTGAATGCAAGAGTCCACACAATATCCTCGGAATTATGGGTGGTGAACTGCTTGGGGTCCAGCAGAGAGATATCGCTGTTGGATATTTTTGCAATATCCGCTTTTTCGTCGTTCAGGCGGTCAATGTTGGGTTGGTCTGTTATATAAATATTCACACCGAAAGCGGAAACGGGGGAGTGATAACTGTCGTTGCGTCTAAGCAGATAATAGCGGTTTTCTTTGTAAGTATCAACGGTGAAAGGACCATTGAAAAGCGTGTTGGAGAGGTTTTTGCCGTATTTGCCCCTGGTCTGCTCAAAAAAGGCGCGGTTGCAGGGCATTGCGGGAGAGGATGCAAGCAGATATGGGAAGTTGGGGTTGGCATATTCCAGCACAAATCGGATGGTATCTTCGGTGGTGATGACACCGAGGGAGGAGAGTGGCAGGGTTCCGTCAAGGCATTGCTGTGCGTTGTTTATGCAGAGATAGCCGGAGGTGTGCCTGGATGCGGTGGCAGAGGTGAAAAGGCGCTCAAACGCAAATTTGAAGTCGTCGGGGGTAACGGGAGTTTCACCGTCGCTCCAGGTGAGTCCCTCTTTCAGCTTAAAAATATAAACCGTGCCGTGGTTTGTAACTTTGCAGCTTTCTGCTGCGCCAAGCACCACGTTGCCGTTGTTGTCTATGCGCAAAAGTCCCTCAAAGCAGTTTTCGATAAGCGTTGCAGAGGTGCTGTCTGCGGCAAGCTGTGGGTCAAAGCTGACTGCGGGAGAGGAGACGTTATATTTGATGATAAGCGGCTCGCTGTCATCGGGAGAGCAGCCGCAGAGTGATGTTAGCAAAACAGCCGCAGCCAAAATGCACAGCAGGAAAACACGCAGAGTTTTGTAAACGCTGTGCCGGTTTTTATAGTGTTTAGCCGTGGTGTTGGGTGTGTTTGTCATAGAACTTCCGCCGATCTTGTTTTTAACCGTATTCAAGCTGATTTAAGCATAATAATTATAACATTTTTAATTTTTAATGGCAATAGATTTGATGGATTTAGTGAAACGGAGGTGAGCGGTAGATTAAGGGCATTTTTGTTTGGTGAAAATGATGGTAAAATACAGAACAAAAACGAAAAATATATTAATTTAGTAGATTTACGCTTTAAACCATTAATACTTAAAAACTTTTTTGCGTAAAAGTATTCCCTTTTTGAAAAAAATGTTGTATAATAGACAAAAGTTGCCGAAAACAGCTTTTGTTTGAAAAGAAAATTAACACAAAGGAACAGATCAAAATGCCTATTACAGAGATCCTTGCAAGGAATGCAGAACTTTACGGAAACGACGTCAGCCTCATCGAGCTCGATCCCGATGCCGGTGTGCGCAGAGAGCTCACATGGAGTGATTTTGATAAATACGCAAACAAAATTGCCAACTCGCTGCTGGCAAACGGCATCAAAAAAGGCGACAAGGTCGCAATTTTGATGATGAACTGCCTTGAATGGCTTCCGATTTATTTCGGAGCGCTTAAGACAGGTGCCCTCGCAGTACCCTTCAATTTCAGATATACCGCTGAAGAGATCAAAAACTGCCTTTCCATTTCCGAAGCAGAGACTCTTGTTTTCGGTCCCGAGTTTGTGGAAAGAGTAGGCGCTGTTCTCGGCGATCTCAAAGTTAAAAAATATATTTTTGTAGGCGAAAACAAACCCGAATATACCGTGTCTTTGGATACCTTCATCGAAGGTGCTTCCGATATCGCTCCCGATATCAAGCTCACCGAAGATGACGAAGCGGCACTTTATTTCACATCCGGTACTACCGGTTTCCCCAAAGCAATACTCCATCCTCACCGCAGCCTCACCACCTCCTGCGAGACAGAGCAGGCTCACCACGGACAGACGAGAGATGACAACTATCTCTGCATTCCGCCCCTCTATCACACCGGCGCAAAGATGCACTGGTTCGGCAGCCTTCTTGCGGGAAGCAAGGCGGTTCTTCTCAAGGGTGTAAAACCCAGAACCATTCTTGAGGCTGTCTCCAAAGAGCATTGCACCATCGTTTGGCTGCTTGTGCCCTGGGCTCAGGATATTCTTGATGCCATCGACAACGGCGACGTGAATATTGATGATTACGAGCTCTCCCAGTGGAGACTTATGCATATCGGCGCACAGCCCGTTCCGCCCAGCCTTATCAAGCGATGGAAGAAGAGATTCCCCAACCATCAGTATGACACAAACTACGGTCTCAGCGAATCCACAGGTCCGGGATGCGTGCATCTTGGTGTGGAGAATATCGATAAGGTGGGTGCCATCGGTGTTCCCGGTCACAACTGGCAGGCGCGCATAGTTGATGAGCAGGGCAACGATGTTCCCGAAGGCAGCGTTGGCGAGCTTGCAGTAAAAGGTCCCGGCGTTATGCGTGAATACTATAAAGATCCCGTTGCTACAGCTGCAGTTCTTCGCGACGGCTGGCTCTTCACCGGAGATATGGCAAAGATGGATGACGGTTTCATCTATCTTGTAGACCGCAAGAAGGATGTTATCATCAGCGGCGGCGAGAACATCTTCCCGGTGCAGATCGAAGATCATCTTCGAGCAAACGACAACATCAAGGACGTAGCGGTCATAGGTCTTCCCGATGCACGTCTCGGTGAGATCGTTGCTGCTATAATCGAACTCAAACCCGGTCACACAATGACAGAAGAGGATGTACAAAAGTTCTGTGCAGCAATGCCCAGATATAAACGCCCCAGAAAGATCATCTTCGAAAACGTTCCCCGCAATGCGACAGGCAAGATCGAAAAGCCGAAGCTCCGCGAGCGTTACTGCGGCAAAACAATAGTTGAAGCACAGATCCACTGATTATAATAACAAACACAATAAAATCACCGTGTACGTAACGCTGCGCACACGGTGATTGTTTTTATATGTCAGGATTGCTTTTTAGGTTTTAGTGAAATTTCGTTCCAGAGAGTAAAGCCGAGTATCAGTACTCCTCCGAGGATTTGCAAAAGCGTCATTGTTTCATGCAGAACGGTAACGGATATGAGCACCGCAACAAGGGGATCTATATAGCTGAGGATGGCTGCTTTCTGTCCGGGAAGATTCTTTAGGGCGGAAAAGTACATACAGTATGTAATGCCTGTGTGAACGAGTCCGACGACGAGCAGATTTATCCAACCGAAAGTGTTCAGCTTTTGCAGCGTAAATCCGCTGCTCAGCAAAACGTAGGGAAGAAGTACAATAATAGCGGAGACAAACTGCAGAAACGTTCTGTGGATATCTCCCACGTTTTTGATAAACTTGTTCAGCAGAACTACTGTGGCATAAAAAACTGCGGCGCTGAGTCCTAAAAGAATTCCAACAAAATCGTTTCCGTTTCCAACGTCGCCAAGTCCGGTGATAAGCACAAGACCGGATGTGGACATTATGAAACAGATGATTTGCTTTGCTGTCAGCTTTTCTTTAAAAATCAGCGGGCATACAACTGTGACGATGACCGGTGCAAAATAATAGCTCAGCGTGGCAACAGAGACGGTAGTGTGCTTATATGCTTCAAACAAAAGGATCCAGTTTATACCCATTGCAATTCCGGAGATGATAAGCAGAGGAAACTCCTTTTTAATTTTGCCAAAGGGTATTTTCTGACCGGTGACGAGCAGAAATATTCCAATCATAACCGAGGCCATAACTGCACGGTAGAGAGCAAGCTCACCTGAAGAGACGGAAATGTTGCGGACAAACAATCCGATGGTTCCAAATACAACCATGGAAGTTATCAGTAGCAATCTGGGATCAAGCAGCTTTTTCATGAACTTTCCTCACAAGATGTGTAATGAAAAGAAGAGCAGGGGTATATTTGTGAAAATGTACTCCTGCTTCAAAACGGACATATAATTATTTTTCGGGCGGAACTGCCGTGTAAGTGTCGAGATATTTGGTTGCTTTGGCAATAAGGTTTTTATCGTTTTTAAAAGTGACGATATCCTGTGCCTTTTCAAGCGGTACCCAGCCCAGCTCGCTGACCTCTTCTTCCTGGCGGTGCAGCTCCTGCTGGTGGTCAAGGTAGCCAAGGAAATATACGACCTGTTTTTTTACGCCGGGCTTGGGATAATATTCCACACATTCACGGAATCCGTCGCGCAGAAGGATATCCAGTCCGGTTTCCTCTTTAACTTCACGCAAAGCAGTTTCAATTTCGGTTTCGGTGCCCTCAACATGGCCTTTAGGGAAGGACCAATGGCCCTTTGCACGGTGACGCAGCAACAGCAGATTCAAACCGTCGCTGTCAGGCTTCGGATTGTAAATTATTGCACCGCATGACTTCTCATGCTTCAATTAAAACTTCCCCCTTTCAACGGTGGCGATATACAATAAATATACTACCACTTTTTTGATGAAAAATAAATAGTAAATTTGTGAATTTAACATATTTTCATAAAAATTGAATTTTTTTCGAAAAACCACTTGATAAATTCTTGTACAAAGTATAAAATGGTAACATAACTTTATTTAAAGATTTGGCTTTGTGTATCAGTTATGCGAAGCTAAAACAGGAATAGGAGGAAAATATATGGTATTCGAGAAAGTACGCGCTATTCTTTGCGATCAGCTCGATGTTCAAGAGGATGAAGTAACAGTCAATTCGGTACTTACAGACGATCTCGGTGCAGATTCTATCGATTTGGTTGACCTCATCATGACCCTTGAGGCAGAATTTGATATTGAGATCCCCGACGAAGACGTTGAAAAGGTAAAGACCGTCGGAGATGTTGTAAAATATATTGAGAATATCCTTTAACTGCATGTGCATTTTTATGAGCGGGCAGAAGCCTGCTCAAACTTTTATCGGGAGGTAACTGTTTTGGCAGATCAGAAAGGCCAGAAAAAAATGGTCGAAGCAATCACTTCAATGGAAGAGGATTTTGCTAAATGGTATACAGACGTTGTCAAAAAAGCAGAGCTCATTGACTATTCCTCTGTACGCGGCTGCATGATCCTCAGACCCTACGGATACGCTATCTGGGAAAACTTCCAGCGTATTCTTGATACAAAATTCAAAGAGACCGGACATGAGAACGTATCTATGCCCATGTTCATCCCCGAGAGCCTTCTGCAGAAGGAGAAGGATCACGTTGAGGGATTTGCACCGGAAGTGGCATGGGTAACCTACGGCGGCTCCGAGAAGCTCACAGAGCGTCTCTGCGTGCGCCCCACATCCGAAACTCTCTTCTGTGAGCACTATGCCCACATCATCAATTCTTACCGTGATCTGCCGAAGCTCTATAACCAGTGGTGCTCGGTTGTAAGATGGGAAAAGACCACACGTCCTTTCCTGCGTTCACTTGAGTTCCAGTGGCAGGAAGGTCACACCATGCACGAAACTCCGGAAGAAGCTCTTCAGGAGACAGAGCGCATGCTGGACATCTATGCATCCACCTGTGAGAACGAGCTTGCTATCCCCGTTGTAAAAGGCCGCAAGACCGATAGTGAAAAGTTTGCCGGTGCAGAGGCTACCTACACCATCGAAGCAATGATGCACGACGGTAAAGCCCTTCAGAGCGGTACATCCCACTATTTTGGCGACGGCTTTGCAAAAGCTTTTGATATCACATTCCAGGGCAGAGACAACAAACCTGCCTATCCCCATCAGACTTCCTGGGGTATGTCCACCCGCATCATCGGCGCTATCATCATGACACACGGCGATGACAACGGTTTGGTTCTGCCTCCGGCAGTTGCTCCCATCCAGCTTGTAATTCTTCCCGTTGCACAGCATAAGCCCGGCGTTCTCGATGCTGCAAACGCTGTTGCAGAGAGAATGAAGAAGATCTGCCGCGTAAAGGTAGACGCTTCCGACAACTCTCCCGGCTGGAAATTTGCTGAATACGAGATGAAGGGCGTTCCTCTCCGTCTTGAGATCGGTCCCCGTGATATCGAAAACAACAGCTGTGTTCTCGTAAGA
>JAFSHJ010000240.1 GCA_017440425.1 Oscillospiraceae bacterium
GCACAGTTCAAGCAAAAGCGCCATTGAAAACTGTGCCACTGCCTGAGTGCTGTAGGAAGGAATGTTGCAGACCGGGATTCCCAATTCTGCGGCAGCATCAATATCTGCAATGTTATATCCCGTTGAAAGCAAACCGATATACTTAAGCTCCGGCATAAGAGCATTTATGGTTTCCTTTGTCAGAGGAGTTTTGTTGGTGATTACGGCATCTGCCCCTTTTGCTCTGCGCAAAATTTCATCAGAACCTTCCCTGAAAGGTGTGCGGTCATAAACAACAAGCTCGCCAAGCTGCTCAAAACCGCTCCAGTTCAAATCGCCCGGGTTTTCGGTATATCCGTCAAGTATAACTATCTTCATCTTTTCCACCGTAAAGCTTTTATAATAAAAGTTTCCTTTCCTTCGAAATAAAATCCTATAGGTTTAGATTAACACAAACAACTGCTCCAAGTCAATAATCGCCGCAAAATTAACCTCTTTATATCAGCTGTGTCAGGTGTAATTTTATGCGGACGCGCCGCATAAATTAAACTGTGACAAAGATTATAAAAACGGAGGTCTGACAGATGTATATTCTCAAAAAAATTGCAGCTGTTGTTCTGGCTGCCTGCACTGTTTGCGGTATAATTTTTTGCTCTGCCACAACTTGTTATGCGGGAGGCGAAAAAAGCGATAACAGCAGTTTGACCGATAAACAAACCGCTGCAGACATATCTTACGAAGAAGTTTCCGCACCCGATAAACACAACGTTCCCGAGGATGTGCGCACCGCAGTAAAGGCTGCATCCGCCATATTGATCGAGCAGACCACGGGCAGAGTTTTGTTCGAGTTTAACCCGGACGAACCCAGAGCTCCTGCCTCGATAACCAAGGTGATGACGCTGCTCCTGGTTATGGAGGCCATCGATAACGGCGAACTCTCCCTTTCCGACAGTATAACCGCATCGGAACACGCCTGCTCAATGGGCGGCTCACAGATTTGGCTGGAGCCCGGTGAGACCATGTCTGTTGATGAGCTTATCCGCGCCACCGCCATTGCCTCTGCCAACGATGCCGCCGTTGCACTCGCAGAACACCTTGGCGGCAGCGAGCAGGGCTTTGTGGAGCTGATGAATGCCCGCGCCGCAAACCTCGGCATGAGCAACACCCGTTTTAAAAATGCATCCGGTTTGGATGAAGATGGACATTTTACCACAGCAAGAGATATTTCCACAATGTCGGCAGAGCTTCTCAAGCACGAGCTGATAAAAGAATATTCCACCGTATGGATGGACTCTCTCCGCAATGGAGAGACTGAACTTGTGAACACCAACAAGCTCATCCGCTTCTACAAATGCGCTACCGGCCTTAAAACCGGCACCACAGATGAGGCCGGACGCTGTGTTACCGCATCTGCAATGCGCGGCGATATGCAGGTCATAGCTGTTGTTCTCGGTGCGGAAAACCGTGATGAACAGTTCAGCTCCGCCTCCGCATTGCTCAACTATGCTTTCGACAGCTATACTATGTACACGCCGCCTTCCGCAGAAGAACAACTCATCCCGATAAAGGTTGAGGGCGGCACTTCGGATGAAGTTTTTCCCGTTTGCTCTGCACCGCAAAAACTCCTGCTGCAAAAAGGTGCCGAAAAACAGCTTGAACAAATCGTCGAGCTTCCCGAGACATTATCCGCACCCATTGAAGCCGGACAGCAGATCGGGCGCGTTATGTTAAAAATCAACGGTGAAACCATTGGCGAATATGCCGTTACAGCGGGAAATACCGTTGAAAAGATGACTTTCGGCAGGGCTTTTGCAATTCTTTTTGCCTGCTTGATGCAAAGTTAGTACCCAAATCTATAATATTTGATAAAAATTCTTCTTTCTCTTGAAATATCATAAATTTTAATGTACAATATATAAAAGAATACTATTTTTTAATGAGGAATGAAAAATGCCACTTACCCTTTCCGCAAAGTACCTTGAAGCTTTTGTTGCACCGCACGAACTTGACAGAGTTAAATCTCAGGTTTATGCCGCACACCTGCTTTTGCATCATGCCAAACTTGGAACCGAACCCGGCGCAGGAAGTGATTTTTTGGGTTGGGTCGACCTCCCCGAAAATTATGACCGTGAAGAGTTTGAACGTGTTAAGCTTGCAGCAAAAAAAATCTCCGAAAACTCCGATGTTGTTATCGTCATCGGCATCGGCGGATCCTATCTCGGCGCAAGAGCCGCAATAGAATTTTGCCGTTCCCCCTTCTATAACAACCTGAAAAAAGATACTCCCGATATCTATTTCTCCGGAAACAATATCAGCGCAGATTACATCAACGAGCTCATCTCCATCTGCGAAGGCAAAGATGTCTCCCTGATCGTTATCTCCAAATCCGGCACAACCACAGAGCCCGCACTTGCTTTCCGTATCTTCCGTGAGCTTCTCACCAAAAAATACGGTGCTGACGGACTTAAAGACCGTATCTACTGCGTGACCGATAAAGCACGCGGTACACTCAAACAGCTGGCTGATCTTGAAGGTTACGAAAGTTTCGTTATTCCCGACGATGTCGGCGGAAGATTCTCCGTTCTCACTCCCGTCGGACTTCTCCCCATCGCCATCGCAGGCATCGACATCGACGCTATGATGCAGGGTGCCATCGATGCAAGAGAAGCATATGCCGAGTGCGACCTTGAAAAGAACGATGCTTACCGCTATGCTGCATACCGCAACATCCTTTCCCGCCGCGGAAAGAACATTGAAATGCTGGTTGCCTACGATGCCGCATTCACCCAGATGGCTGA
>JAFSHJ010000241.1 GCA_017440425.1 Oscillospiraceae bacterium
ATTGATAATGGTGACTGCCGTGTTTTTGGTGACGGTTGGTTTGTGCATAACTGCGCTTTTTTCTGTTAAAGAGAACGGGGATTTTTTTGCGGCAAAGCTTGAAAAAATTGAGCAAAGCGCAGACAGCGGCGAAACGGAAAAAACGGCAGAGATGATATTGCAGTTCAACGAGGAGTGGCACCAAGCGGAGATGAGGCTGTCACGGTTTATGCGTGGTGACAGATTGGAGGAGCTGACGGCAATATTTGCACGGCTGGGTCCGCTTTTTGAATACAGCGAGACGGCAGAGTTCTACGCAGAGATAAACCGAGGCAAAACCCTGCTTGAGCATATGTGGCTGAAAGAGCGCCCCACGCTGAAAAATATATTTTGAGTTTACTGTACGCCATTGGAGGGGAACAGCTTTTCAAAGGCGTTTTTCTCATATTTGAAGAAGTCAACTTTATCACAAAACGGTTCAAGGGCGTTTACAGAGGCAGAAATCTGCTCATCCTCAAGCATTAATATAGGAATGGAGCAGGAATATCTTGCGGCGGCTGCAGCTTCGGTGACGACCAGCCAGTTGGAAACACCTTTTGAGAGGAGAATATCGGCAGAGGGAAGGTCATCGAAACGTGAGCCGAAAAGCGTGTACAGCAAATCTCCGAGGAGCTTGCGCTGTACATCATCTTTGCCGTCAAACCAGCCGGAGATGGCGGCAAGTTCGTGGTCGAGGCAGGCAATACCGTCGGGGTACGGATAGATGCGGTAGATCATTGGCGAGAGAAAATCGCATATCTCGGATATATCATCGTAGTTTTGCCCCGCAAAGGGTGCAAGCATGGGTGTGAAGATATAAATTCCCGTTTTGAGCGCAGGGTTGATTTTTTTGATCACACCAAAAAATTCCTGCAGAGATTCAGTCACGCAGGCACGTCTGAAATCCACCCACGCAGACAGATTATCTATGTGCAAATCAATATCGAAAGGCTCATTATCCGCAATAAAGCGATATGCGGCAAGGGCGGAATCACGTATTGCTGCAGCATCAAGTCCCATTTCCTGCATCTTTTTCATACAATGGGGGCAGAAGCAGGTGAAAAATGCGGAAAGTCCGTCGTTGGATGCAGGAGAGGCGAAACGGTCGCCGTCTATTATTATGCCGGTGATACCTTCGGTCTGTGCAAGCCGGCGGGCAGTTTGCAAAAGTGCCGCACGCAGTTCCGGAGAGTTGGGGCATCCGGAACTGAAGAACCAGCTTTTGCGTTCCCCGGATGTATCCTGACAGTAGAGATCGGTATTGCTTGTGCCAAATGCGCCGGTGCAGACGTAATAATCAAGTCCGGCAGATTTTGCGGCAGCTATCGCATTGCTGTCTGCACCGCCGGTGACGGCGTGTATGCCGAGCTCTGCAAACTGTTTAAAAAGCTTATCGGGCTGGCTGTCGTAGCCGTAAATTTTAAATTCCATATATAACCTCGCAAAACACATTGTTATAATAGAAGCATAATGGAAAAAAGGAAAATTGTCAAGGCTTAAGGCTTTGGTGTATCCCTGCTGAACAGGTGTCTGCCGCAACCCCGCCCGCCATGCGGAATGTCCGAAAAGCGAAGCTTTTCCACAGCCGAGCCATCGGCTGCACAAAATTTAAAATTTTGTGGGACATTCCGCGTGGCGGGCGGGGTTGCAATTCGGTACCAACATTGCTATAATGGAACTATGAAAAATTAGCGTGTTTGGAGGGGATTTTATGAAAAAGAAAAAGACAGCATTACTGCAGTATATCCCAATGTTGGTGTGTTTGGTGATAGGCGGAGTGTGTGGTGCGCTGATGGTGAGATACATTGACCCGATGATAGAGGGCAAATCGGACAGCGCGATAATATTCTTTTTTATAGCCGCAATAATCGAGCTCTATGCCGCAATATACCTGCAGATAATCATCCACGAGGCAGGACATCTGGTGTTCGGTCTGTTGTCGGGATACAAATATTCCTCCTTCA
>JAFSHJ010000242.1 GCA_017440425.1 Oscillospiraceae bacterium
AACTTCTATCTTGATATCATCAAGGACAGACTCTATGTTGAAAAAGCAGATTCTCTCCAGCGCAGAGCTGCACAGACCGTTATCTATAAGATCCTCCGTGCAATGACTTTGCTCCTCGCTCCCGTACTCTCCTTCACAAGTGAAGAGGTTTGGGGCTACATTCCCAAGCTTGCAGATGACAATGCAGAATCCATCTTCTTCAACGATATTCCCAATGCTGACGACCAGATCGAATATGATGCTGATTTCATGGCTAAATGGGCAGCAATCAAGGATCTCCGCGACAGAGTAAACAAGCAGCTTGAAGAGGCACGTGCAGCAAAGGTTATCGGTAAGGCTCTTGAGGCAAAGGTAACCATCACCGCAGGCACAGAGTATGACTTCATCAAATCTGTTGAAGACAAACTTATCGAAGCATTCATCGTCTCCGATGTTGAGATCGTTAAGGGTGATGCTGACGAGACCGCTATCAACGTTACAGTTGCAGACGGCGGCAAGTGCGAGCGCTGCTGGATGCACAGCACAACAGTCGGCACAGATGCGGATCATCCAACACTTTGTGCCCGCTGCGCAAAAATAGTTGGTTAAATCTCAGTTTAAGAGGTAGCAATGAGAACGAAAGATAAAATCTTCGGAACGGTGATAATGCTTTTAATGTTGGTGGCAGACCAGCTTACAAAGTATTGGGCAATAATAAGGCTGAAAGGTCAGGAACCGATAAAGCTTTGGCAGGATGTTTTGCATTTTGTCTATGCTGAAAACCGCGGTGCAGCGTTCAGTATGCTGCAGAACAAGCGGATATTCCTGATAATCTTCACTGCCGTATCTATTGCTTTGGTGCTTTGGGTCATCTATTCCAACAAGCTTAAATTCAATAAAGCGGCATATATCGGTCTGTGTCTGATAGGTTCGGGAGGCGTCGGCAATCTTATCGACCGCATTTTCCGAGCATTCGTGGTGGATTTTATCTACTTTGTTCCCATCAACTTCCCGGTTTTTAATGTGGCGGATATCTGCGTCACATGCGGAACAATAATTTTTGTAATAGGTTTTATTGTGGAGGAGCTCTGCGCTGTAAGAAGCGCAAAGCTCTCCGCAAAAAATGCAGCGTCGGAAGAGGATGCTGTAGAATAAATCCATATATCCCCAACGGTTTGCAGCTGCAGCTTGGCAGCAGGCAGCTAAGGAGGAAAAGTGAGCACGGTTAAAACATATATTTGCGAAGAGGCAGGGCAGCGTCTGGATGTTTTTCTTGCGGAAGTGGGAGAGATGACACGTTCTGCGGCGCAAAAAATGATAGATGCCGGTTTGGTGCAGGTCAACGGAAAAACCGCATCCAAAAACACAAAGCTTAAGGCAGGAGATACCGTCTGCGCCGAAATACAGGAAGCAGTTCCGTATGAAGCTGTTGCGCAGGATATCCCAATTAAAGTGGTGTATGAAGACGAGCATCTTTTGGTGGTGAACAAGCCGAAAGGTATGGTAGTCCATCCTGCGGCGGGCAACCCCGACGGAACTTTGGTAAATGCGCTGATGCATCACTGCGGTGATTCGCTTTCCGGAATAAACGGAGTGCTTCGTCCGGGAATCGTACACCGAATAGACAAAGACACAAGCGGTTTGCTTGTGGTTGCAAAAACAAATGAAGCACATCTTGCTTTGGCGGAAGCTGTTAAGGTACATAATTTCACAAGAATATATGAGACCGTTGTCTATGGCAATGTAAAAGAGGACAGCGGAACGATAAATCTGCCGATAGCAAGGCATCCTGTGGACCGAAAAAAGATGGCTGTGGCTGCACCGACGGTGAAAAGTGCAAGAAATGCGGTCACACACTATGAGGTCAAGGCCAGATACAACGGTTTTACCTGGCTTAGAGTGAGACTGGAAACGGGAAGAACACATCAGATAAGAGTGCATATGTCATACAAAGGTCATCCTGTTGCGGGAGACCCGGTATACGGACCGAAAAAGGTGATAACATCCCTTAATGGACAGTGCCTGCATGCAGGAACGCTCGGATTTGTACATCCTATAACGGGTGAATATCTGGAGTTTTGCGAACCGCTTCCTGAGTATTTCACATCTTTTATCAAAACACTGGAGAAAAAAAGCGAATGATAGAAAAGATAAGCGATATACTTTTGATAAGCGATCTTGACGGAACGCTGTTTGATGAACCGTATGGTGCACCCTGCCGCGTTTCGGAGCAAAACCGTGAAGCTATTAGGCGCTTTATTTCCAAAGGCGGCAAGTTTGCAATAGCAAGCGGTCGCCCGCACTATATGGCAATGAGGATAATGGGAGATACAGCGGTGAATTCGCTGTCTGTTTTTGCCAACGGAAGCTATCTCCACAATCCTGAAACGGAAGAAACCTCCTGCGAGATATTTGTTGATATATCAAAGGAGGAGATGGTGGCAGCCGTAGAAGAATACGGAAAGGTTGCTTTCGGTGTTTATTCCACCAACAACGGGCAGTATAAACTGACAGAACGGGATGATTTCGGGTTGACAAATACTGAGACATACGGAGATGAAGGTCAGGAAGAAGAAATCTGCGAAATATATAAATATATGCTTTTTGCGCGGCCGGAACACATTGAAGAGCTGGTTGCGTTTATGAAGGATAAATTCGGAGACAGGGCAGACATAACCGGCTCCGGAGACGTACTGATAGATATCATTCCCAAAGGCAGTTCCAAAGCAAGGGGAATAAAAAATCTTGTCGAGTATATTGATTGGGATCCCGAAAACATTGTTGCGGTGGGGGACTACTACAACGATGTTGAGATGCTGAAGCTTGCCGGAGTTGCAGTTGCAATGGGCAACGCACCGGACGGAGTGAAAGCTCATGCGGATTTCTGTGTAAAAAGATGCGAAGAACACGGCGTGGCAGATCTTATTGAGCGCTTGGAACAGCAGTATCAGTGAGCGGAGGCTCACCACTTAATTTAGGAATTTACAAAAACTGTAAATTTTTGTCAATCAATATGAAAGCAAAAAAAGGAGTGGTTGTATCAATGAATGAAACAACAAAAAAAGAACTTATGATAACCGCCTGCAAAATCAGGATGGGTATCATTGAAGGCGTTTATAATGCAAAGTCCGGTCATCCCGGAGGCTCTCTCTCCATGACCGATGTTCTCACATATCTTTATTTTAAAGAGATGAACGTTGATCCCCAGAACCCGAAGTGGGAAGATCGCGACCGCTTTGTTCTTTCCAAGGGTCACTGCGCACCTGCACTCTATTCTGCATTGGCACATAAAGGCTTTTTCCCTGTTGAAGAGCTCAAAACCCTCAGAAAAGTCGGTGCAAGACTTCAGGGTCACCCCGATATGAAGGGTACTCCCGGTGTTGATATGACCAGCGGTTCTCTCGGCCAGGGCGTTTCCGCAGCAGGCGGAATGGCTCTTGCAGCTAAGATAGACAACAAGGATTACCGCGTTTATGCATATCTCGGCGACGGCGAGATCGAAGAGGGCCAGGTTTGGGAAGCTGCTATGTTTGCAGCACACAAAAAGCTGGATAACCTCTGCGTTATCGTAGACTTCAACGGTCTCCAGATAGACGGCGCTATTACAGACGTTAACTCTCCGTGCCCCATCCCCGAAAAATATGAGGCATTCGGTTTCAACGTTATCACCATCGATGCTCACGATTTTGACCAGATCGAGGCAGCTTTTGAGCAGGCAAAAACAGTAAAGGGCAAACCCACAGCCATTATTGCAGTCAGCACCAAGGGTAAGGGCGTATCCTATATGCTCAACAAGGCATCCTGGCACGGCGCAGCTCCCAACAAAGAGCAGTACGATATCGCTATGGAAGAGCTCAAAGCAGAGCTTGCAGCATTGGAGGAATAATTTATGGCAGATATGATTAAAAAAGCTACCAGAGAGAGCTACGGCGAAGCACTTGTTGAGCTCGCCGATATAAACGAAAAAGTAGTTGTTCTTGATGCTGACCTTGCTGAAGCTACCAAGAGCGGAATGTTTAAGAAAAAGTGCCCCGAGCGTTTCTTTGATTGCGGCATTGCAGAGGCAAACCTTGTCGGCACAGCAGCAGGTCTCGCAACCTGCGGTAAGATCCCCTTCATCAGCTCCTTTGCAATGTTCCTTGCAGGACGTGCTTTTGAGCAGATCAGAAACTCCATTGGCTATCCCCACATGAATGTAAAGATCTGCGCAACACACGCAGGTATCTCTGTTGGTGAAGACGGCGCTACCCATCAGTGCAACGAGGATATCGCTCTTATGCGCGCCATCCCCGGTATGACTGTTATCAGCCCCTCCGACCACATTGAGGCAAAGGCTGCAGTAAAGGCTGCTGCAGATTTTGAGGGTCCCGTTTACATCAGATTCGGCAGAGTTGCAGCTCCCGTTTTCAACACAAGTGATGACTATAAGTTCGAGATCGGCAAAGGTCTCCTGCTTCGTGACGGTAAGGATGTAACCATCGTTGCAACAGGTCTTATGGTGTATGAATCCCTTCTTGCTGCAGAAGCACTTGCAGAGCAGGGAATAGATGCAAGAGTTATCAACATCCACACCATTAAACCCATCGACAAGGATATCATCATCAAAGCAGCAAAAGAGACAGGCGCTATCCTCACAGTTGAAGAGCACTCTGTTATCGGCGGTCTCGGTGAGGCTGTTGCTGCAGTAACTGCAGAGGAAGCTCCCGTTAAAGTTGTAAAGATCGGCATGAACGACAAGTTCGGATATTCCGGTCCCGCACTTGAGCTCCTCAAGCTGGAAGGTCTTTGTGCAGACAACATTGCTGCAAAGGCAAAAGCACTTGCAGAATCCAAATAAGATATTATAGAGATATAATTCATCCCCGTTTGCCACAGTGCAGGCGGGGATATTTTTGCCGCAATGTTTGGGAGAATATGTTTTTTAGTTGAAGATTTAAGTACAATTGTTGCGGAATTAGGGACTTTTCTTGACAATAAAAAAGGGATGGATTATACTGATAACAGAGATAATTTTGAAAGGAGAATGAGACAAATGTCTATACTTGTTACCGGTGGAGCCGGATATATCGGAAGCCACACCTGCGTAGAACTGCTTGATGCAGGGAAGGATATCATCATTGTTGATAACTTCAGCAACTCTAAACCCGAAGCGCTTGAAAGAATAAAAAAGATAACAAACAAAGATTTTAAGTTTTATGAAGCTGATCTGTTGGACAGAGAGGCTATGGAGAGAATTTTTGAGGAAAACAAAATTGAGGCTGTGGTTCATTTTGCAGGACTCAAGGCTGTTGGCGAATCTGTAAGCATTCCTCTTAAATATTATCACAACAACATCACCGGTACACTTATCCTCTGTGAGACAATGACTAAATACGGCTGCAAGAAGATGGTATTCAGCTCCTCTGCAACCGTTTACGGAATGAACAACATTCCTCCATATGATGAGACAATGTCCACATCTGCTACCAATCCCTACGGACGTACCAAGCTTATGATAGAGGAGATACTCAAGGACCTCTGCGTATCCGACAGCGAGTGGACAGCAGTTATGCTGAGATATTTCAATCCCATCGGCGCACACAAGAGCGGACTTATCGGCGAAGAGCCCAACGGAATCCCCAACAACCTTTTGCCCTATGTTGCAAGAGTTGCAAACGGCAAGCTGCAGCACCTCAATGTTTACGGCAATGATTATGATACTCCCGACGGCACAGGAGTACGCGACTATATCCACGTGGTAGACCTTGCAAAGGGTCACCTTAAAGCTTTGGATTATGCTCTTGTACACACCGGAGCAAAGCCGGTAAACCTGGGAACCGGCAACGGTTACAGCGTTCTTGAGGTTGTCAAAGCATTTGAAAAGGCAAGCGGCAAGCCCGTGCCCTATGTTATCGCTCCGCGCCGTCCCGGTGACGTTGCAACCTCCTTTGCAAACGCATCCGAAGCCGCAAAGGTGTTCGGCTGGAAGGCAGAACTCGGTATTGACGAAATGTGCGAAGATGCATGGCGTTTTGAATCCAACAATAAATAAGAAGAATTTAAAAAAGGTGTCAGCATAAGCTGACACCTTTTTTTGATAAATCATAATTTATGATATATAATTGTTTTTTAATTATAGTATGCGAATGATAGTAAGTGTATTATTGACAGAACAACACGGTTGATTTATAATATTAGATGGTGAATTTTGTTTAATTTTATATTTACATATGGAGGAAGTTAAATGGAAAACAAAGTAACTGCTTCTGCAGAGAAATTTGCAGCCTTGATAGAGGCTCAGCTTGCAAGAGTTGAAAGAATGAAAGCTCAGAAAGAGTTTGTTGATTATAACAAGCTTGATAAAATAATCATCGGTGTCTGCGGCGGCGACGGCATTGGTCCCATCATTACCGGAGAGGCTCAGCGCGTTCTGGAGTTCCTGCTTAAAGAAGAGGTTGAAGCAGGCAAGGTAGAGTTCAAAATGATCGACGGTCTCACCATTGAAAACCGTGTGGCTGCCAACAAAGCCATTCCCGATGACGTGCTTGCAGAGATCAAGAGCTGCCACGTTATCCTCAAAGGACCCACCACAACACCCAAAGCAGGCGATCCCTGGCCCAACATTGAGAGCGCAAACGTTGCAATGCGTAAAGAGCTTGACCTTTTTGCAAACGTTCGTCCCGTAAAAGTTCCCGATCAGGGCATTGACTGGACCTTCTTCCGTGAAAACACAGAGGGCGCATATACTCTCGGTTCCTGCGGTGTTGATGTTGACGACGAGCTCTCCTTCGATTTCACAGTTACCACCACAGAGGGCACAGAGCGTATTGCACGCCTTGCCTATGAATTTGCCAAGAACAACGGCAAAGATATGGTTTCTATTGTAACAAAGGCAAACATCATCAAAAAGACCGACGGCAAGTTCCTCAAAATTTGCCAGCGCATCGGCGAAGAATATCCCGAGATCAACACCAACGACTGGTTTATCGATATTATGACCGCCAAACTCATTGACGAGAAGCGCCGCAAGGACTTTAAGGTATTTATTCTGCCCAACCTCTATGGCGACATCATCACCGATGAAGCAGCAGAGTTCCAGGGCGGCGTAGGCACAGCAGGAAGCGCCAACATAGGTAAGCGCTATGCTATGTTTGAAGCTATCCACGGTTCTGCTCCCAGAATGATGAGCGAAGGCCGCGGCTGCTATGCAGATCCCTGCTCTATGCTCCGCGCAACAGTATTGCTTCTCTCTCACATCGGCAAGATCGAGCAGTCCAAGAAGCTTGAACGCGCTCTTGATATCTGTATGTTCGAAGAGAAAAAGCTCACCGTAACTGGCCGCGACACAGGCTGCACCTGCGAAGCATTCGGCAACTATGTTATGGAGACAATAGCAGCTCTTTAAGTGGAAAGATCGAGCTGTAAAAAATATATTATTGAATGTGTTACTCTGCCGGGAGTAAAATAAGTGAAAGAGGTACTTTAAAATGGCTAAATATAACGGAGTGTCCATATCCGTAATACGCAGAATGCCGAGATATTACCGTTTTTTGGGGGAGCTTAAAGATAAAAATATTTTCAGGATATCCTCAAAAGAGTTGGCAGAGCGTATGGGTTTGACTGCTTCGCAGATAAGACAGGATCTTAACTGTTTCGGCGGCTTCGGTCAGCAGGGATACGGCTACAATGTTCCTGTGCTCCATCAGGAGATCGGCAATATTTTGGGAATATCCAACTGCTTTAAGACCATTATAATCGGTGCAGGTAACCTGGGTAAGGCACTTACACAGAACCTTGCATTCCAAAATCTTGGCTTTGAACTGGTGGGTGTGTTCGATAACAACCCCGAGCTCAAAGGCGTGCAGATGAACGGATTTTCCGTGCGAATGATGGAAGAGCTGGAAGTGTTTTGCGCACAGAGCAAGCCAAGCGTAGCCATTATGTGTCTGCCGGATGAAGCGGTTGAAAAGGTTTGTCCCAGGCTGTTGGATTGCGGAATAAACGGTTTTTGGAACTTCACCCACGTGGATATCGCAAGAATATATCAGGGAACCACCGTCGAAAACGTTCACCTGGATGACGGAATGATGACTCTCTGCTATAAGCTCAACGATAATCTTATAAAATAACAGCATAAAAACAGAGCCGATAGAAGTGATTCTATCGGCTTTGTTGTTTCTTATTGTAACGGGTCTATTCTGATTTAAGACTGTTCAAAAACTTGCATCACGCCCCAAAGACCGTCTTTTTTCACCCAGGCAAGACCGTTATAAACGCTGGCGGCATCATCGTATTCAAAGGGGATGACGGTGTTGCCTTTTTCGTTGATAAAGCCCCATTTACCGTTTTTCTTAACTGCGGCGATACCTTCGTGGAAGTTGAAAGCATCCTCAAAGCTGCCAAGACCGAGATCGTTGCCATTGGTGCCAATAAACTTCCAATTACCGTCAAGGGTCTGCACGGCGATGTTATCTTCGAAACTTGTAGATTTGATACTGGATTCGGAAAATTGAAGATTGTGATGTGTTGGAATATCGTCGGAAGAGCAGAACTGCAAAAAGCGTTCTTGAGAGACGGGGGTGCCATCGGGAGAAATCAGAACGTACTGAGCAGGCTCTAATGGAGAATATTCAAAATAATCACCGTCTGAGGCAGAGGTTGCGGTGTAAACGGGCATAATACGGGTGTTTTCGTCTGGTTCAAAAGGAAGCGACCAACCAATGTCAACTACCACCTTGTTGGTTTCGTCATATACAAAATATGATGAACCGCCGTGACCATGATAACCCTGGCTCACCTCACCATAGGTGCCGACATATGTATTGGTGGAGTTCGAAACTATTCCGAGCTCGCAGATGAAGACATCTAAAGATGAGTCGTGTACGATATTTCCGTTTTGGTCAACTAATCCCTTTTGTCCATCTTTGATGAAAAATGAAAGCCGCAAAAAATCTGCAAGTGAAGTGCTGTTCGAAGCTCTTTTTTCAAGAACAGACTGGTGATAGTTGTATTTGAAGGCTATCACGTCATCAAAATCAAAGGTTGGTTCCACATACCAAGCGCCGTTTTGTTTTACAGTTATAACAGACCACGGGTCTGTTTTTTCCACCGTCGGTTCTGTCCAAAAAGGAACAGAAGGAGTGGTTTTAAATTGGTCAGAGGGTAAAATTTTTGAACCGTCCCAAATATAGAGAGTTTCAACAAGTTCTTGGGTGATAATGTCGTAATACGGGATAGTTATATTACCGTCTTCATCCATTTCCAAAGCATGGGAGGGTTCAGTTATGGTAGAAGATGCGGTGGAATACAATTCAACAACAGGAAGTGCAGAGATGGAAAGATCAGGGGTTATGGTGTAAAAACTGAAAATGCGATAGAGTTTATTTTCTTTACTGCGCTGTACCAGGGTAAAATCGGGATAACCGTCCGTTGTGTAGTCGACAAAGTTAAAATCAAATTCACCGGGAAAGATCATAGGATCTGTTTGTGCGTCTATGCGGCAGAGCTCTTCGTCGGAGAGTATGTCGTACAGACAAAGCTGGCAATGTCCCTCATAGTTAGTCTTATAGACAGTGTCCTCGTTTTCATAATATCTGCCGTCCACCATTTCGAGGGTGAGATAATGGGAGGTTGTGCCGTCGGGAAATTTAACTTCGGATTTGGCTAAAATTATCGGCGTAACAATGTCGTAGCTCGTGTCTGTTTCGGAATCGGAGCTGAGTTCGCCGTTGTCGTTGACGGATACCTCATCAACGTTCTCTTCTGCAGATATTTCAGAAGAAATATCACTTTGTAAAACATCATCTTCCGGAGGAGAACAGGCAGAAAAGATAAGGATAATGGCGAGCAGGGTTATACATAGGGTAAGTTTTTTCATGGATAGCTCCTTTCTTTTGAGCGGTTTACTTTTTACAAGCGTACTCAACATAATAATGCAGAAGATGAGTATATGTGACATAGTTTTTATTATATAATAAGTATAATGCAGAATTAATTATATTGCAATATAAAACAGAGCGCCCGTGGCGAGAGAGCCTCAGCGGTCTGTTTAAGATTATTTAAGTTCTGCAATGGTGACGCCGCTTTCGCCTTCGCCAAATACGCCGAGACGGAAAGTGCGTACGTTTTTATGTCCGCGCAGATGCTTGTGTACCGCGGTGCGAAGTGCGCCGGTGCCTTTGCCGTGTATAACGGTGATAAGGTTGAGACCAGAGAGCACGCAGTTATCGATAAACGCATCAAGGTCCATCAGCGCCTCTTCGGTGGTCATGCCGCGGAGGTCAAGCTCTGTGGAGGCACTGCGCTCGGCGGTACTGGTCACCTTTTTGCTCACTCCTCCGGCAGGTTTGCCTTTTCCGCTGTAGGTGACCTTCGGTTTATCAACCAGCCTTAAATCGTCAACGGGGACCTTCATCTTCATAATTCCCGCCTGAACAAGTGCATTTCCGCTGTTGTCGGGGGGAGAGATAACTGTTCCTTCGCGGCCGAGACTGTTTATAAGCACCGTATCTCCGGAAACCAGCTTGCGGGGCAGTTTGTAGGTCTGCTTTTTCTCTTCAATGGGGTCTGCGGTCTCATAGAGGGTGTTAACACCGCTCTTGACCTGCGCACGGGCTCTGGCGGCAAGGTCTGCAAAGTTTTCGCTGTTCTTTTGCTTTTTGATCTCGTCCAGCTCATCCAAAAGCTGCTGTGCCTGATAGTTTACCTTTTCAATTATGCGGCGGGATTCGGCTTTCGCCTGCTCTACTTCACGGTTTTTCTCTGCTTCCACGCGTCTGCGCATGTCTTCAGCTTCACGTCGGTAGGCTTGAGCCGCAAGACGGTCGCTGCGGAGCTGTTCAAGCTCTTTTTCCATAGCCTGTCGGGATTCTTCAAGCTTGGAGACAACGTCCTCAAAACGGGCGTTTTCGTTGGATATGAGCTCGCCGGCACGTTCGATAATATCTTCACGCATACCGAGACGCTGGGATATTGCAAAAGCATTGGAACGTCCGGGGACACCCGTCAGCAGGCGATAGGTGGGCTTGAGAGAAGCAACGTCAAACTCACAGGAGGCATTTTCAACACCGGGAGTCTGAAGTGCATACATCTTTATCTCCGCATAGTGGGTTGTGGCAATGGTTTTGCAGCCAATTTTTCTCAGCCGCTCAATAATTGCAATGGCAAGTGCGGCACCCTCCACTGGGTCGGTACCTGCACCAAGCTCATCCATCAAAACGAGGGAGTTGGGGGTAACATCTTCAAGAATTTTTATAATGTTGGTTATGTGAGAGGAAAAGGTGGAGAGGCTCTGCTCAATGCTTTGCTCATCACCGATATCAGCAAACACCGCATCGCAAACACAGATGCTGCTGGTGGAAAGGGCAGGGATCATCAAGCCGCAGCAAGCCATAAGGGTGAGAAGTCCTGCTGTTTTAATGGTAACGGTTTTACCGCCGGTGTTGGGACCGGTGACTACCAAGGTATCATATTCACCGCCAACTGCAATATCTGTGGGAACGATTTTTGTAGAATCGATAAGAGGATGGCGAGCCTGTTTAAGAATTATTGCACCTTTTGGTGTGAGAGTGGGAGTTTCGGCACGCATTTTTTTGGCAAGCTTAGCCTTGGCAAAGCAGAGGTCAAGCTTGATGAGCATATCAAAACTTTCGCAAATATAAGGGGCGAAGCTGCCAACACGCGCAGACATGGCTGCAATGATTCGGTTTATCTCTTCGCGTTCTTTAGCCTGAAGAATACGTATCTCGTTGTTTGCCTCCACAACGGCTGCGGGCTCAATGAAGAAGGTTGCACCGCTGGAAGAGGTATCATGTATCATACCTTTGATATCGTTGCGGTGTTCGGATTTTACGGGCACAACGAAACGTCCGTCACGCATTGTAATGAGCTGATCCTGCAGATACTTTGAGGTTGCGGGAGAGCGGATTATCTTTTCAAGCTGTGAGCGGATGCCGGCTTCAGTGTTGCGTATCTTTCTGCGGATATCGCGAAGCTCCGAACTGGCGGTGTCTGCAATTTCATCTTCACTTAAAATGCTGTCGAAGATAAGCGATTCCAGATCGGAGTTGGGAGAGAGTGCGTGGAACAGATAGTCCAAAGCTGTTTCGGCATTTTCGCATTCCTGACGGTATTCCACGGTGGTGCGTATCACTTTAAGCAGGTGTGCAACGTCCAGCAGCTCTTTGAGAGTGAGAGATGATCCCACCTGCGCACGCTTGACGGTGGCGGTGACATCCTTTACGTCACGGATAGATGGGGTGCCGAAACGGGAAGCAAGCTCAGATGCATCAGTTGTAAGCTTCATGCGCTTGCAAACCGTGTCATAATCGTCGCTGGGACGGATGGCAAGGGCCTGCTGTTTGGCGGTGGGACAGCCGCAGCAATCTGCCAGCATCAGCAGTATTTTATCAAGCTCCAGCACACGGGAGTGTTTTTCAATATAGTACATACAAAATGGTGTCCTTCCATAGAGATAGCACATACGGCAAAATGGGGTATTTTACAGTATGCTTTTGAGAAAGCTAAGGGAGACGGGAGTCTTTTCGGAATAATAGAGCAGATTTTTTTCGCAGGCATTAAAAAACTGCGTTTGCGAATCTCCCGAAAGGTTGAAGTTGTATATTTTTTCATCGGGAGAATAGATGACATGGCGCATTGCGGTGAGTGCCGCATTGCTGAGAGGAAGGTCATCCTTGCGGCGGATGGAGGCGCAGTCTCCGCAAAGCAACGTGCCATCGGACGGTGAGAAAAAACCGAGGGAAGGATTCTCTTCATCACAGTTGGTGCAGGAGGTTAGATCCGGCAAAAAACCCGAAATAGAGGTCAAACGGAGTTCGAATATAGATTTGAGCAGCAGAGGGGAGCGCTTATCTTTTTCCAAAAGGTGAAGCGTGTTCAGCGCAAGGCGAAGCTGCTGTTCGGCGGGCTCAAGCTCAGGGGAAAAGACGGAGCACAGTTCACATATGTATGCGGCCAGCGATATCTTCACAATATCGCTGTGCAGCCCGAAAAAAAGATCTATACTGTCTGCGGAATCCACGGTGAATTTGTCTCCCATTCTGAAAAGCGAGAGGTTGGAATATGCGAAAAGTCCGGTTGCGGCAGAGGCTTTGTTTTTGGTTCTTTTGGCACCTCGCGCACGGACAAAGATAACACCGAGATCCTTTGTGAGCACAGTAAGGAGCTTGTCGCTCTCTTTGTAGTCTATCTCTTTAAGGATCAATCCTGTGGTCGTTATCAAAGAATTCGCCATAGTCGTCTTCCTCATCACGGTCAGAGTGGTTTATCAGCTCATATTTTTTATAGTCAAGATAGTCCTTCACGCTTCCGGACATAATGAATCTCTTCCATGCGGTATTTTTATCCACAGTAATGCCTCCTTGTCATTTCAACGCCGTTTTAAGCGGTGCTAATATCATTATAACCTGACAAAGAGGCAACTATATGAGGAAATGCTATCCGCAAAAGGAAGAATATAGAAGAGTGAACGGAGGTATCGATCAAACATAACCGAAGTTGCGCATCATGCCTTCGCGGTTGCGCCAATCTTCTTTAACCTTTACCCAGCATTGGAGATTTACTTTGATACCGAAGAAAGCCTCCATATCAATTCTGGCATCGGTGGCAACTGCTTTCAGCTTTGCACCGCCCTTGCCGATAATAATGCCTTTGTGGGAATCTTTTTCACAGCAGATGACAGCATCGATATCCAAAATCTCAGCATCTTCACGTTCCTTCATGGATTCAATGGTGACCGCTGTGCCATGGGGTACTTCTTTATCAAGGGAAAGGAGCAGTTTTTCACGGATTATCTCTGCGGCAATAACTCTTTCAGGCTGGTCGGTGAAGGCATCGTCGGGGAAGAAGTGAGGGCCTTCGGCAGAATAGCGTTCAATAATGTCCATCAGCATCTCTACGCCGTCGCCGGTTTTTGCGCTGATGGGGAGGATCTCGTCAAACTCAAATGCCTCGGAGAAAACTGCGATCTTCTCCAGCATATCTTCTTTTTTGCTGAGTGCGTCTATTTTATTAACAGCGAGCACAGCGGGCAGACCAAGCTTTTCAAAGTTTGCGATAAGCTCTTTTTCCGCAGGAGCGATATCGCCGGTGGGTTCTGTGACGAGCACGGCAACGTCAACGTCGGCAACAGAATCGCCAACCTGCTTTATCATATATTCGTTGAGCTTGGTGCGGGGCTTGTGAAGTCCCGGAGTGTCGATGAAGACGAACTGCAGATCGTCCTTGGTAACAATTCCGATTATGCGGTTACGGGTGGTCTGGGGTTTATCCGAGACAATGGCTATTTTTTCGCCTACGAGAGAGTTTATAAGGGTGGATTTTCCAACATTGGGTCTGCCGACAATGGCCACAAACACAGAGCGGCTTGCAGATTCCAAGGTGTTGTTAATGTCATTCATAGTTGTTTCCTCTTAAAATATTATATTGGCGGCGGCAAAAAGTAATACCGCACCGGCAGTTTGTCCGATAGCGGTATTTAGCATTTCGGCAACGCGCCGCCTTGAATTATAGTTTTAAATTAGAGTTTAAGCTTAATGGGTCAGTTTGCATTGAAATAACTTGCATCGCGCTCAAGACCGAGGCGGGTGAGCGCAGTCTCCTCTTTTTCACGCATACGGACATATTCAAGACCGCCTTTTTCATGGTCATAGCCAAGCAGGTGGAGCATGGAATGAACGGTCAAAAAGCCGATCTCGCGCTGGAGAGAATGGCCGTAAAGATCGGCCTGCTCAACGGCTTTTTCAACGGAGATAACGATATCGCCCAGCATTTTTGCACCGGTCTCCTCGTTAGTGTCGTATATGCCGTCTTCTCCAAGGGGGAAGGAAAGAACATCGGTAGGACCAACTCTGTTCATATGGATCTGATTGAGCTCGGTGATCTGCTCATTGTCAACAAAAGAAACGCTGACTTCGGCATCGTTTTCAAAGCCTTCCATATCAAGAACGGCGTGACAGCAGCGTCTGACGAGAAGACGGATACCGGTGGGGATCTT